>NZ_JBSGZD010000018.1:0-61496 GCF_053610825.1 Streptomyces sp. NPDC054863
CAGGGGGCGGCACGGTGTGACGCTGCGAGGGTGACCACGACCACCGACGCAAGCCCGGCGGCCCCGGCCGCGCCCGCGCCGCTCGAAGGCCGCCGCCGCAACATCGTCTTCGGCACGATCATGCTGGGCGTACTGCTCGCGGCCCTCGACCAGACGATCGTCGGCACGGCCCTGCCGACGATCGTCTCGGATCTCGGCGGCGCCGCCCACATGTCGTGGGTGGTCACGGCCTATCTGCTCGCGGAGACGGTCGCGACGGTCCTGGTCGGCAAGTTCGGCGACCTCTTCGGCCGGAAGATCGTCTTCCAGATCTCCGCGATCATCTTCATCACGGGCTCGTTCCTGTGCGGCCTGGCGACCGACATGACGCTGCTGATCGCCTGGCGCGGCGTGCAGGGCATCGGCGCCGGCGGTCTGATGGTCACGGCCATGGCCCTGATCGCGGACGTGATCCCGCTGCGCGAGCGCGGCAAGTACCAGGGTGCGATCGGCGCCGTCTTCGGCGTCTCGACGGTGATCGGTCCACTCCTCGGCGGCCTGTTCACGGACCACATGTCGTGGCGCTGGGCGTTCTACGTCAACGTCCCGATCGCGATCCTGGTGGTGATCGCGGCAGCCCGTACGATCCCCTCCGTCAAATCGGCGAACAAGCCGCGCATCGACTACCTCGGCATCGCCCTGGTGGCGATCGGCTCCAGCGCCCTGGTCCTGGCGACGAGCTGGGGCGGCAACGAGTACGCGTGGGGCTCGATGACCATCATCGGCCTGTTCGTCGGCGGCATCGTCGCCCTCGGACTCTTCTGCGTCGTGGAGACGCGGGCGACGGAGCCCATGCTCCCCATGAAGCTGTTCGCCAATCCCGTCTTCACGGTCTGCTCGATCCTCAGCTTCATCGTGGGCTTCGCGATGCTCGGCGCGATGACGTTCCTGCCGACCTACCTCCAGTACGTGGACGGGGACTCGGCCACGATCTCGGGTGTCCGCACCCTGCCCATGGTCATCGGTCTGCTCATCGCGTCGATCTTCAGCGGCAACGTGGTCAGCAAGACGGGCACGTACCGCATCTTCCCGATCATCGGGTCGGCGGTGATGGGCCTCGGCCTCTACCTCCTCTCCCTGATGGGCCCGGCGAGCAACACCTGGCTCGAATCCCTCTACATGTTCGTGCTGGGCGTCGGCATCGGCCTGTGCATGCAGGTCCTGACGATCGCCGTGCAGAACACGGTTGACTACGCGGATCTGGGCACGGCCACCTCCGGCGTCACCTTCTTCCGTACGCTCGGCAGCGCGTTCGGCGCGGCCGTCTTCGGCACGATCTACGCGAACTCGCTCAAGCCGAACCTGGAGGCGGGGGTGACTGCGGCACTGCGCCTCGCACCTGCCGGGACGGATCCGGCCGCCCTCGCACAGGCCGCGCAGAACCCGCAGTCCCTCCACACGCTGCCACCGGCGCAGGTGGCACCCATCGTGGAGGCGTACGCGGAATCCCTGTCCACCGTGTTCCTGTGGACGGTGCCGGTGGCACTGCTGGGGTTCGTCGTGTCGCTGTTCCTCAAGCAGGTGGAGCTGCGGGACACGGCACGGGTGGGTTCCACGGACCTCGGCGACGGCTTCGCACAGCCCTCACCGAGCGGGGCGGGCGGCTCCTCGCAGGCACTGGAGCTGGCGGTCGCTCGGATCGTCCGGTCCAAGAACGCGCTGACGGCCCGCCAGATCGTGGCGGAGTCCGACACGAGGCTGGACATCGCGGGGGCGTGGGCGGTGATGCAGGTCAACTTCTTCACGCGCATGGTCGGCCACTCGACGCTGGGGCTGATCGCCGGACGGCAGAACGTACCGCCGGAGGTCCTGCTGCCGGTCTTCGACCGGATGGTCGACGAGGGCTATCTGACCCGCCACGGCAACTACCTCTCCCACACGGCGGCGGGCGAACGCGAGGCGGAGGTCATCACGGCAGCGTGGTCGGACTGGCTCGCCGCACAGCTGGAGAAGGACGCGGGCCGGCCCCGGAGCGCGGAGCTGAGGGTGGCGGCGGACCGGATCGCGAAGAGGCTGCTGGCGGAGGATCTGGCGGCGAATCTGCCGGTGCAGGTGAGGAGCGGGGCGGGGGCTTCGGTCGGTTGACGGCCCGCGAGCCAGTCAGGGACCGTCAGCCGGTGACGCGCAGCGAGTCGCCCTTCACACCGGCCACGAACGACGCCCACGGCGCACCCCCGAAGACGAGCGCGGGCCCCTCGGGGACCTTGCTGTCGCGCACGGGCACCAGGCCGGGAATGCACTCCGCGACCTCGACGCACTGGCCACCATCGGTGTTGCTGTACGAACTCTTGCGCCAGACAGCGGTGCTCAGGTCGATGGATCGCACGGTAGGTCCTCCAGCATGTCCGTGATGAACTTCCGCGACTCCGTCGGACTCAGGGCCAGGTCGCGCACCACATCATAGGCACGCTGCATGCGCTCAACCTGCCTGGATTCCGGCACCAGTTCACCGCGGAAGTTGTTCTCGGTGTACGCGAAGGGCTGACCGTCCGCCATCCGTAGAAACATCACGTCCGTGCTCATCAGATGATGCAGCCCGGCGTCGAACGGCAGCACGTGCAGCGCGACGTTGGGACGGTCGGCGGCCACCACCAGGTGCTCAAGCTGCTCCCGCCGCACACGCGGGTCACTCAACGGGATCCGCAGGACCGTCTCCGACAGGATGGTGCGGAACTGCGGTGCGCCGTCGCCTTCCAGCAGCTCGGCCCGCCCCACACGAGCGACGACCTGCTGGTTCAGCTCCTCCCCCCGCAGTCCGCCCGCCGCGAGGGCCTCACGCGCGTACCCCTCGGTCTGGAGCAGTCCGGGCGGTGCACTGACCGCGTAGTGCCAGAGGCTCACCGCCTCGGCCTCCCACGTCATGTACCGCCGGTACTGCTCCCGGAACTGCGTCGGATCCCCCACCGCGAGCTCCCACAGCGTCAGCAGCAGCCCCGGCGTCCCGTAATGCTGATCCAGCGCCTGTACGACCTCGGGCCCGCCCAGCGTCTCCCCACTCTCCATCTTCCCGGACAACGACCAGTCCACCCCAGCACTTCGCCCAACTTGCGCAGGCTGTCCCCGCGCTCGGTCCGCAACCGGTGCAACTCCTCGGCGAACCGCACCCGCGGCTCCTGGCTACGACCGGTGATCACCCGTCTCGTCGGCATCGCATCGACCTCCATGGAGGAACTGCGCAAGACACTGGCGGGATGGGGCCTGGCAGCACTGGAAGACCCGGCAGTCCTCATCCTCTCGGAACTGCTCACCAACGCACAGCGATACGGACGGGTGCCGGGCCGAGACATCGAGACGAGATTCGCCCGCTTGACCGGAAGCACTGAGGGCGGGTTCCGCGTGGAGGTGCACGACGC
Source organism: Streptomyces sp. NPDC054863 (assembly GCF_053610825.1). Taxonomy (NCBI): domain Bacteria; kingdom Bacillati; phylum Actinomycetota; class Actinomycetes; order Kitasatosporales; family Streptomycetaceae; genus Streptomyces; species Streptomyces sp. NPDC054863. Next base: position 3,393 of record NZ_JBSGZD010000018.1, read on the forward strand.
GTCGCCCCGCCTCCCTCACCCGCGCGAGGCAGCTCTGGACGAGTGCGAAGGCCGCGGCCTGTTCCTGGTAAACGTGCTCGCGGACCCGACCACGAGTGGGGGCGCTGGTACGTGGAGCCTGACCGCCTGCCGGACGCCCCCCTCCGAATTAATGTCTCACTTACACGTGCAAGTGAGACATTAATTCGGCACCCCCGTCGAACTCTCCCGCAAAGCGCCACGGGCCCTGCGCTTCGGACGGCGAAGCCGGTGATCTTCTGCGGCGTCACCTGACGTCGAAGACAGTGAGGCCGACCCGTGGGCCCCGAACGCCACTGACACAGCCTCACCCTTCTCAGCCGGCACCGGCGGAATCGAGATGGCGGGTGCAGCCGAGGCTGACGACTTGGCGATTGTGGAAGAAGTCGTCCTGGTGGAGCGTGGTGATGCTGCCCGAGGGCGCCCGAAAGCTGGCACAACCGGCCGATTCGATCGGCATCTTGATCCAGGCCGCCACGACGAAGGTCAGGGACCCGCCGTGCGTCACCACAATTTGGTGCTCACAAGGGCTTCCCAGGATGTCGTCCATGGCCGCGTAGATGCGCTGCGCCCACGCGGCCTTGGTCTCGGCGCCCTCCACGCCCTCGTCGTGGTCCATCCGTTCCCCGACGGCGGGCGGCGGAAGGAAACGCCGGTCCAGCCACTCCTGCGGCTTCCCGCCCGCCACTCCGTAGGACTTCTCCCGCAGCCTGCGGTCCACGACCGGCTGCACGCCGAACAGTTCGGCCACCTCCTCGGCAGTCCGCAAGGTGCGCCGCAGATCCGACGCGTACAGCTCCACCCCGGCCCCGTCGGGGATCTGGTCCCGCAACGCCCGGGCGATGGAGGCCGCTGCCCGGACACCGGCAGGCGTGAGCCGCGAGTCGTACCAGCCGCCGACGAGCCCCTCCACGTGGTGCGTCGCCTCGGGATGGGTCACGACGTAGAGCGTGCGCACGAACACGTCCTTCCTGTAGTGGACAAGGCCTGCCCGACCGAGAGCGCAGCCGCGGGTACGCCGACGACTTCAAGGAGCGCGGCGCCGTCGACATCCCGCACCACCAGGGCTCCGGAGCCGCAGGCCACGCAGACCGTTTCCCCTCAGTATCGAGGGCGGCGGCTGGGTGCCCCGGCTCCCGCGCGTGCGGGCTCTCCCCGTCGGGGCGGGCCGGTGACGTACGAGATCACCGGCACCGGCACCGCCGACCTCACCTACCTCGCCACCAACGAGCAGGGCACCGCCACCACCGAGAAGGCCTCCCCTGGAAGAAGACCGTCGAGGTGCCGCTCGGAAGTCCCCCGTGGTGAAGGTCCAGCTCCCGCAGCAGGGCGTTACCGCCACCTGTGCCCTTGCCATCCGCGACCAGCACCAGCAGCGGGCCACCGCCTCCGGCGCGTACGGCCGCACCACATGCACGGCGCCGCTCCCCGCCGAGAGTCGTTAGGGCCTGTCCGACGCCCTGTCCTCAGAGCCGTACCGGCAGCCCCTCCAGCCGCCACGTCCCCGGATCCATCGCCCGCCGCGACTCCCCCGCCGGCGCCAGGGCCGGGAAGCGGCGCAGCAGGCCGGCCAGTGCCACCTCCGTCTGGATGCGGGCCACCGATGCGCCCAGGCAGAAGTGCGCGCCGTGCGCGAAGCTCAGGTGGGGGGTGGGGGACGTGGCACGCCCCACGTCCAGCCGCCCCACGTCCAACCGCTCCGGTGACGGGAACGCCCGGGGGTCCCGGTTCGCCGCGGCGATCACCGTCGTCACCGCCTCCCCCTTCGCCACCGGCACCCCGTGCAGCACCACGTCCTGTGCCGCGTACCTCGGGATGGACAGCAGTGTCGGGCCCGCCCAGCGGGTCAGTTCCTCGACCGCGGCGGGCATCAGCGACGGGTTCGCGCGTAGTGCGGCGAGCTGTTCGGGGTGCTTCAGCAGGGCGTCGACCGCGTTGGCGACGAGGTGGGTCGGCGTCTGGCCCGCGAGGACGACGTGCCAGACCAGGGTCACCATCTCCACGTCGCTCAGTCGGTCGCCGTCCTCGTCCTGCGCACGGATCAGGTCGCCGAGCAGGTCGGCGGCCATGCCCGGGGCCATGCCCGGATCCACGCCCGAAGGCTCGCCCTGAGCCGCTTCCCGGCCCGTCTCCAACAGCTCGCGCCGCCTCCGTTCCACCGCCTCCTTCGCCCCCCGTACGATCCCCGGAATCGCCTCCGCGAACGCCGCGCCCGCTCCGGCCGCCACCGTCGCCCCGTACTTCCGCCACTGCGGCCGGTCCTCCTCCGGGATGCCGACCCATTCGCAGATCACTTCCATGGGGAGGTGCTGGGCGAAGTCCGCGAGGAGGTCGACCGTGCCGTCCGTCGGCGAGACGCGGTCGGCCAGTCCGTCCAGGAGGCGGTCGACGATCGCCTCGATGCGCGGGCGGAAGGCGGCGGCCCGGCGCGCACTGAACGCCGGGGCGACCAGCCTGCGCAGCCTCAGGTGTTCGGGGCCGTTCATCTCCGCCATGGTCCGCATGTACGGGACGCAGTCGTCCGGCACTCCGGGGCGCATGAAGCTGTCCGTGCGGATCTCGAAGCGCGGGTCACTCAGCAGGGCGCGGGACTCCGCGTGCCGGGTCACCGCCCACATGCCACCGAAACCGGGAGCCGCCAGCCGGGCCACCGGTCCCTGTTCGCGGGCGCGGCCGTAGACGGTGAAGGGGTCGCGCATCACTTCCGGGTCGGAGAGCTGGATCTCCGGCGGCAGCCCCTCTTCCTTCGTACTGGGCATGGGTGTGCCTTCCCTGTTGTCGAATACTCGAATGCTGTTGCCACATGATGCCATCATCTGGATGTCCTGGGTATCTTGAATTGCGGAATCACCCCACGACAGGAGCGACATGGGCCGGTTGACCAGGGCCGAAGTACAGGAACTCAATCGCAGGAAGGTTCTTGAGGCGGCCCGCGAGGAGTTCGGCGAGCGGGGGTTCCGCGATGCGAAGATCGACCGGATCGCCGAGCGGGCGGGTCTCACCCGTGGGGCCGTCTACTCCAACTTCCCCGGCAAGCGGGCCCTGTACTTCGCGGTGCTGGCCGACCTGGCCGGCCGTACGCCCGCCGCCCCGCCCCCGGCGTCCGTCGACACCGTCCGCGAGGCGCTCGGTGCGCTCGCCCGGGGTCGGGTGGCCCGGTTTCCGCTCTCCGGCGAGGACGACCAGCACGACAATCCGGCGCGGGACCTGCCGTCGGTGGTCCTCGCGGACGCACAGACCCGGCAGCCGTACGCCCAACTGCTGAAGCTGGACGCGATCGTGCTCGGGCTGGCGCTGGAGGGCATGTCGCGCAGGCGCGGCGGGGAGCGGCTGGTGCCGGTCGCGGAGGCCGTACTCACCCTGCTGCACGGGGCGGATCAACTGGCCGCCGCCGCACCGGGGTTCGCCGATCCGTTCCAGGTCGTCGCGGCCTGCGAACAGCTCGCCGCGCTCGCGCCCGGCGGCGACTGGGCGCCGCCGCACCTCCCTTACGTACCGAAGGCACGCCCCGTGGACGAGGCGTGGTCACCGCCGGCCGCAACGGACGCCCTGCGCGGCGGGCCCGTCGGGCTCGCGGACGACGGGGTGGTGGCGGTCCTCGGGCTGCACCGGCTGGAGGCCGTCGAGGAAGCGGTACGGGCGGCTGCGCCCGGCGGCGCCGTCACCGCCGTGCTCGTGACGGGCGAGCCGGGTGAGCTGGGGCCGCTGGCCCGGCTGACGGTGGCGGAGCTGGGGGCCGGGATGCGGCAGGCGTTTCCGGAGCGGGCGTGGCCCCACATTCGGCTCGTACACGACGAGTTGGGCACGCTCGCCGCTGCGGCCGGTGTGTCGGCGGTCAGTGACGCGACCGAGACCGCGGTACGTGTCGAGGGCGGCCGGGTCGTCGCGCGGGCCGAGGGGCGGGGCGCCTGCTACGCGGCGGCGACGGCCGCACCGGGCGCGGGCGGCATGGAGCGCTAAGCGCCCCGTACGTGCTGCGGTGTGTCATCTGCGGGTGCATCGTGGCTGGTCGCACAGTTCCCCGCGCCCCTTCCGTGAGGCGCGGGGTCCGGCACCGGCGTTGCCGGTTGTCGCCACACCCGTACGAACCCCGCCGCCGCCAGCCAGAACGACGTCGGCAGGAACACCAGGTCCCCCACGATCGTGACCGCCGAGAACATCGGCAGCGCCATGAGGACGCCGATCCCCACGTGCGTACTCAGCATCACCACGAGGATCACGTACTTCAGCCGCCGGTTGAACACCAGCGCCGCGAACAGCACCTGCGAGAACACCGTCACGTACGCCATGACCGCCGCGAACGTCCCGTGGCTCGCGATCCACGCCGACAGTTCCGGGAACGTCGAGAAGTCGTCGCTCATCATCGAGTAGTAGAGCGCGGTCCCGTCCCGCCACGACGCCCCGCGGATCTTGTACATCGCCGCGGACGTGTAGACGACCATGACCTGGAGGGCGATGACGCCCATGCCCGCGTTGTGCAGCACGGTCACCGCGCGGCGGCGCAGCTCCTCCGTCTCCTCGCCCCACGGCACGGGCCTCGTGGTGCCGCCCCGCCGCGCCCTGCGCCGTGCGTCCAGCGACCAGTGCCGGCCGGACGCGCAGAAGACCAGGTAGTTGGCGAACAGGAGGCTCAGCAGGGCCCAGCCGCTGTTGGCCATCGATCCGCGGAGGTAGAAGGCGACCACGACGAAGACGAAGAGCGGGGCCATCGCCCGGGTCCGCCAGCCGAGTGCGTACAGAGCGCTGACCAGCAGGGCGATCGCGTACCAGCCGTAGAAGACGACCGGGCTTCCGGTGGACAGCAGCCCGTACCACCAGCCGAACGCACCGTCCCAGCCGCGCGCCCGCATCGTCTCCGCGAACAGCTCGGGCGTGAGGGGGGATCCCGGGCCCCAGAGGCGGTCCGCGTGCGGGAGTTCACGCAGCAGGTGCAGCACGTACAGCCCGGCGAGGCCGATGCGCATGGCGGCGGCGCTGTACGGGGCGAGGGGGCGCAGCGTGAGGTCGCGGAGGGCGTCGGTGACGCGTGACCCCAGCGTGCCGGCGCGCTCGCGGCCGAGCCCGAGTGCCTGACGGGCCGTCATCGGGTCACCTTCCAGAAGCCGACCTCTTCGTAGCGGGCCGGGTGGGTGGCGTCCGGGGTCCGGGGGGACGGTATGCGGGTGGAGCGGGTGCGGAGTTCGATCGCGTCGCCCGCGGGCCTGCCCATGTCGTCGAGGCGGGCGGTGATCACGTTCATGAGGTAGCGGGCGTTGCGGCTGCGTGCTTCGTCGGCGTTCGGGGCCTTGGCGCTGCTCTGGTACGTGGATATCGCGCGGCGCAGTACGAGCTGGTCCTCGATGCTGGGCAGCAGGTCGCCGCGGTAGCGGGAGTTGTCGTACGCCGTGAGGTCGATCCACGGGCCGAGCTGTCCGTCGACCCTGGTGCGGACCTCCAGGTGGAGGTTGTAGCGGGAGGGGTCGGGGGCGAAGATGCTCCAGTCCTGCGGGAACAGCGGGCGCATCCACGCGTCGGTCTGCTTGGCGTACGTCTTGGCGAGCGGGAAGTCGTCCGCGACGTACAGCAGCAGCATCGCCGAGTGGGTGGCGGCGAGGAGCGCGACCAGGGCCACCGCGAGACGGGTCAGCCTGCGCCGGGCGCCGGTGAGCGGGATGCCGCGCGGGGCGAGGGGATCCGGTGGGGCGAGGGGATCCGGTGGGGCGAGAGGGGCCGGTGGGGCTATGGCGGGTTCGGCCACGGCGTTCTCCTCTTGCACCACGGTGCTCACATGATTCACGACGGCCCCAGGGTATCGGTGCGTACGCAGGGGCCGCCGGGCGGTGAAATCGGGTCAAAGGGTGCGCGTTGGTGGTGAGTTGCACCGGCCTCGGCTAGAGCGCCGTGGCCGGCCAGTCCAGCATCCGCGCTCCGATGACCGCCGTCTGGAGCGTGTACCGCCGCAGCGGGTCCGCCGGGTCGGCGCCGGTCAGCCGGTGGATGCGCTCCAGCCGGTACGTCAGCGCCCGCACGCTCAGGTTCAGCCGGCGGGCCGCCTCCGCCGACACGCATCCCGCGTCGAAGTACACCCGCAGCGTCTCCACCAGCGGACCGGCCCCGCCGCGTGCCTGGGCGAGCGGGCCGAGCACGCTGCGCACCAGGTCGACGAGGGCCTGCTGGTCCCGGCCGAGCACCGGGAAGACCAGCAGGTCGGCGGCGTACAGGACGGGCCCTTCGAGGCCCATCCGCTCGGCGAAACCGAGTGCGCCGAGAGCCTCCTCGTAGGAGTGGACGACGCCGCCCGCGCCGGGGTGCGGGCGGCCGACCGCGACCAGCACCTCGTCGGTGGCGGCGTGCGCCTGCTTGGCGAAGTGGTGGAGGACGTCGGAGTGCTCGCCGGGGGCGATGCACACCAGTCGCCCGTCCTTGCTCGCGACCAGGATGCGCCGGTCGGCGAAGCGGGCGGTGAGCGAGTTCTCCACCGCCCGGCTCACCGCGTCGCCGTCCTCGAAGGCGTCCGGGCCCTCCGCCACGGCGACCGCGTGCGCCCGCGAGAAGCGCAGTCCGAAGCGTTCGGCGCGGGCCGCGAGCCGGCCCAGGTCGCTGCGTCCGTGCAGCAGGTCGTCGATGAACTCCCGCCTGGCGCCCTCTTCCTGACGGACCGCCATGCGCTGTGCCCGCTCGTACCCCTCGGCGACCGCGTCGACGGCCTGCTCCACGGCGGCGAGCACTCCGTCGGGTGCGGCCGTGGCCGTGCGTGGCCAGCCCTCCCGGGTGGCCGTCAGGTACGTGCGTACGACGGCCCGCAGTCCGAGGCCCGACTCGGCCGCACGCTCGCCCAGGGCGCGCCGGGCGTCGAGTTCGTCGCGGGTGAGGCGGCGGCCGGTGTCGGCGACCTCGTGCAGGATCCGGGCATAGCCCTCGACGTACTCCTCGTACCCGTCGGGTATGTCCGGCCCTGCCACGTCGGTCACTCCTCGTCCGCCTGCTGCTGCTCCTGATTTGTCCGGTACAAGAATCGCAGACGGCAGCGGCTCCCGGCCTACGGGCGGATGCGGTACGTCTCCCCCGCCCGCGTCCGCACGGCCGGCACGCCGCCCCTGGCCGTGCAGGTGGCCGAGCCGCCGTCACCGCGGGCAGTACGTCGACGGTCCCGTGCCGGCTCTGGAGCAGCACCTCGGCGATGCCCGACGTCGCGCCGAAGTTGCCGTCGATCTGGAACGGCGGGCGGGTGTCCCAGAGGTTGGGCAGCGTGGAGGACTTGAGCTGTTCGCCGAGCATCTTGGCCGCGTGGTCGCCGTCGCCGAGCAGCGCCCAGAAGTTGATTTTCCAGGCCCTGCGGCCGCACCAGCCGGGGCGGTGGTGGGCAGGACCGTTCCCGTGGCGAGAACCGTGGACAGGGCGAGTGCTCGGCGCCTGGACCTTGCCAAAGGTCCGATCTTGATCGGACAGGTACGGTCGATGACCATGAGCACCGCACGACGCACCGGTCCTTCCGGCCTCGACACCCCCGCCCGCACCTCGCCCACCCCGAACTGCCTCGCAGGCGTCGGCATGATCGTCCTCGACGGGGCGGGCCGGGTTCTGCTCGGACTCGGTCACAACGGCAACTGGGAGCTGCCCGGCGGCAAGGTCGACGCGGGCGAGAGCTTCGAGGCGGCCGGAGTGCGTGAACTCGCCGAGGAGACGGGCCTGTTGGCGCCCGCGGAGTCGGTGCGGGTGGTCGGCGTGGTGCTGGACGGCGGGTACGGACTCAACCGGATCTCCGCGGCGGCGGTCACCCGAGCGGCGGCGGGCTCTGCGCGAGTGACCGAACCGGACAAGATCGTACGGTGGGACTGGTTCGCCCCCGAGGAGATCCCGACCGCGCTCTTCGTCCCGTCGGCCGCGGTTCTGCGGTCGTGGCGCCCTGACCTGGCCCTGCCGGAGACCGACTCGCACACCTACCGCACGGGCGCCTGACTCTCCCCCGCACCTCCCCGTCCCACCGATCGATCCTTCTCGGCCACCTCAACCGGCCCTGTCCGTATACGCGTTGACAGAGGTCTTCCGCGTCGGGCGGGGCCGTCCTATGCTCCTGCGACTCAGGTGGCTGTTACCACTGGTAAGGGGCTGGGCAGATGGATCGTACGGTCGGCACTTCCACACCTCACACTTCCACTTCTCACACTTCCGCTTCTCACACTTCTCGGCGCACGTTCGTGGCCGGGGCGGCGGCGGTCGGCGGGGTCGCCGCGCTCGGCGCACTTCCGGCCGGGGCCGCGCAGGCGGCACCGAAGGCGGCACCGGAGAACGCGTCGAAGGCCGCTCAGTCCGTCGCCGTGCTCGGCGGCGGAGTCGCGGGCCTGACGGCGGCGCACGAGCTGGCGGAACGCGGCTTCCGGGTCACCGTGTACGAGAGACGCGCACTCGGCGGCAAGGCCCGCAGCATGGACGTACCGGACAGCGCGCGCGGAGGCCGCCGCCCGCTCCCCGGCGAGCACGGTTTCCGCTTCATCCCGGGGATCTATCACAACCTCCCCGACACCATGCGCCGCATCCCTTTCCCCGGCAACGCGGACGGCGTGTGGGGCAACCTGGTGGCCCCGCCCGAGATGATGTTCGCGCGCTCGGCCGGCCGCGAGGACCTGCGGATGCCGATCCCGTGGCCGGGCCACCAGCCCGCGGGGCTCGACCTCGACGACATCCGGCGCATGCTCACGGGCCTGCTGGAAACGGCCCTCAACCTCCCGCTCCACGAGATCGCGTACTTCGTGAACCGGGCGCTCGTCTTCCTGACCAGCTGCGACGAACGCCGCGACAGCACCTGGGAGAAGACGCCGTGGTGGGAGTTCGTACGGGCGGCCCGCATGTCGAAGGAGTACCAGCGCATCCTCGCCATCGGCATCACCCGCAACATCGTCGCGACGAAGGCCGAGGAGGCCAGCACCCGCACGGTCGGCACGCTGGGCGAGGCGTTCGTCTTCAACGCGCTCGGCCAGGGCGCGGACGGCCCGCCGGACCGCATCCTCAACCTGCCGACGAACGAGGCGTGGATCGACCCGTGGGTCACCCATCTGAAGTCGCTGGGCGTCGACTTCAAGATCGGCTGGACCGTGCGCGAGCTGCGTACGGCGGACGGCCGGATCAGCGAGACGGTCATCGAGGACCCGAAGGGGGCGCGGCAGTCGGTGGTGGCGGACCACTACGTGTCGGCGATGCCCGTGGAGCACGCCCGGCGGACGTGGAACGCCGAAATGCGCGCCCTTGACCCGCAGTTGGCCCGCGCGGACAAGCTGGAGACGGACTGGATGACGGGCATTCAGTTCTATCTGACGGAGCGTCCGAGGATGGTCGAGGGGCATGTGAACCTGATCGACTCGCCGTGGTCGCTGACGGGCATCGCCCAGGCCAGGCACTGGCCGGACCGTGATTTTCCGGCGGTGTACGGGGACGGGGCCGCGGTGGACTGCCTGTCGGTCGACATCTCGGAGTGGGACAAGCCGGGGATCCTCTACGGCAGAACGGCGAAGCAGTGCACGCGCGAGGAGGTGGCGAAGGAGGTGTGGGCGCAGCTGAAGGCGGGGCTGAACGACACGGGGAAGGTCGTACTGAAGGACAGCGCACTGCACTCGTGGTTCCTGGACCCGGGCGTGGACGGACTCGGCACGCCGAACCCCACCAACGAGGACGAGCTGCTGATCCACCCGTGCGGGACGCTCCACAACCGGCCGTCGGCCAAGACCGCCATCCCCAACTTCTATCTGTCCGGGGACTTCGTCGCTGTCGACATCGACCTCGCCACGATGGAGGGCGCGAATGCTTCGGCGCGCGCGGCAGTGAACGCCCTTCTGGACAGGGCGGGGTCGGACGCGGCGCGGTGCACCGTGCGGGGGATGCACAAGATTCCGGCGGTGGAGAACCTCAAGCGGCACGACAGGACGCGCTGGCGGTTGGGGCTGCGCAACGCCCTGGATCTGGGGTAGGGGCGGCAGACCACCCTGCCCGGAGGCCCCCGCTGTCGCTTCGGCGGGGGCCTCTCGTGTGCGGCGACGCGATCGGGATGGGTGGGGGGCGTCAGAACAATGTCTCACTTACACGTGTACGTGAGACATTTCTTCGGCGGGGGTACCGAGCCGCAGAGCGATTCCCCGGCCGAGCGGAAAAAGGTGCACCGTCCGCGCGACATCCCGACGACTCACGTAGTCATCAGGGGTATGCACGGCGATCACGGAACAAGAGAACAGGCGGGGACCGAGTGAAGTCAGCACAGGAGGATGAGTACCTGGAGTTCGTGGCCGCGAGGACGAAGGCGCTGTACCGCTCGGCGTACGTACTCGCGGCCGGTGACACGCATCTTGCCGAGGACCTGGTCCAGGAAACCCTCGGCCGGGTGTACGTGCACTGGAAGAAGGTGGCCCGTGCGGACAGCCCGGCGGCCTACGCCCAGACGGTCCTGGTCCGCACCTTCCTCAGCCTGCGGCGTCGGCAGAGCACCGGAGAGCGCCCCGTCGGGAGCATGCCCGACGGCGCGGCGCCCGGTCCGGACACCGCACTGCGGCTCACCCTGCTGGACGCGCTGGGTCGGCTGCCGCCCCGCGACCGGGCGGTTCTGCTGCTGCGCTACTGGGAGGACCGCAGCATCGAGGAGACCGCCGGGATGCTCAGGCTGAGCAGCAGTGCGGTCCGCTCCCAGGGCACCCGGGCGCTCGGTAGGGTGCGCGCGCTGCTCGGCGAGAGCCTGTCCGACCTGGTGCCGCACTGAGTGCACGTGCGCGCAGGTCATCACCACCACACATCTCTCAGCGACTGAACAGGTGACTCCAGCATGCCCTTCGAAACAGATCTCGCCCAGGCCCTGGACCGCACGACCGACTCCCTGGAACCCGATCTCACCACGCTCATGGCCGGAGCCGTCCAGCGCGGGCGGAGCCGCAAGCGCCGGCGCACCATCGGCGTCGTCGTCGGGGCGGGGGCCGGTGCCTGCGCGGTGATCGCCGTGGCCGGCCTGGTGGTCCCCGGCGCGCTCTCCCGTGCGGGAGGCTCCGACATGGAGACGGTGTCCGCACTGGCGGCGCCCCGTTCCGCGGTCACCGGCGACCAGATGATCGACGCCCTGAAGAAGACGTACCCCGGGCTCCGGTACAGCAAGGAGGAGAAGCAGAGCAACGAACCCTCGAATCCGTCCAGCGGGAGTGTCGCCATGGGCGGACTGACCGTCGACGACGGGCAGGGCGCCGCCAACGTCGGCGTCTCGGCGATGCGGCTCAAGCTGCCGCTCCAGGACGGCGAGGGCCTGAGCTGCGACGAGGAACAGGTGCCCCCGCGCCCCGAGGGCGACACCTGTGAGCTGAAGGAGCTGCCGAGCAGCGCCAGGCTTCCGGGCGGAGCCCTGGTGATGCAGGAGCGGATCGCGGACAGGCACCCGGCGGACAGTGCCGATCCCGCGCACCGCTGGACGACGACGGTGACCATGAAGGCGACCGGCGCGCAGGTTCAGATGGTGCAGTGGAACACCGGCGGCGACTTCGACGTCACCATCCCGAAGCCGACCCGCCCCGCTCCCCCGCTCTCCGCGAAGCAGGCGGAGGCCGCACTCACGGGCACGGTCTGGGCACCGATCCTGGGTGCCGTCGGCTGACCCGCCTGCCGTCTCAGTGACCGTCGTAGCGGCGCCGGATCTCGCGCAGCCGCACGGCGGTCTCCTCGGGGACCCGATCCTCGTACTGGGCCAGCAGATTCCAGGCCGGCCGCGTGTGGGTCGCCACGTCCCAGACGCCGGGGAGCAGCTCCGGCCGGTTCTGCACCAGCACTCCGAGCAGTCGGTGCAGCAGCGAGGTCAGCTCTGCCCAGACCGGCTCGCGCTCCGCGCCGTCCGGCACGTCCGGGTCGAGCGTCTCCAGGCGGCGCAGGGCGATGCGCACCTCAAGTACGACGTCTGTCATGGAACGGCCCATGAACCCGACCGCGGCCAGCACCTCGTGCACCACTTCGCACGGCAGCCGGTGCGCGTCGGCCAACAGCTGACCGAGTACGAGTGAGGCCAACGGATCCTGCAGTTCGGGCGGCGAGTCCACCGCGCGCCGGAGCAGTTGCGCGCAGCGCTCGTACCGCACAGTCAGCTCTTCGAGTCGGTCCAGATGACTTGCCAGCCACAGTTCCAGCAGGTCGTGCGCCCAGGACGAGGTGTGCCTTTCGGATTCCCCGTGGAAGGTGGTGAGGGCGGGCCCGAAGCGTGCGAAGAGTGGGTCCAGGGCATGTCGGAGCACGGAGTCGTGGCCGCCCTCCCCGACGTCCATCTTGTGCCGGATTTCCTGCCAGGAACTCCGTGACCAGGTACTTTCGATCGCTCTGGGGCCCTGGCCCGGCGCATAGCGGTACACCCAGTACGGATCGACGTCCTCCGGTTCCTCCGTCGCCCCGGAGCCCGGAAGAACCGTCAGCTCCCGCCGGTCGCCCGCCCAGCCGCGCCGCACCTCGATCGCCAGGGCGAAGTCCGTCCATTCCTGCTCCGTGAGCGCCGAGCGCCACAACTGGATGCGGTGCGGCCAGATGCCCGCCGGGTCCGCGGCCTCGGGGAAGAGTTCGCTCGCGGTGATTCCGCCGGTGAGACAGATCGTCAGCATGATCAGGTTCGCCTCGTACTTGCCGTGCCGGGCCGCGGTGGCGCGCGGTATCGGCCGGTAGTCGGCGTACTTGTGCTCCACGCGGCCCCGCGCGTCCTCCATGACGGTGATCAGCAGCTCGGCCAGCCGCTCCCGCCCCTCGGGGCCGATCCTGTCGACCCGGGCCTGCACGAAGCGCAGCATCTGCCGCGAGGCCAGCAGGGCGTAGGAGAGGAGGGCGTACAGCAAGTCGTCGTCGACTCCGACCCTTCCCAGGGCCAACGCGGGCCGCTGGTCGAGGAGTTGCTCAAGGAGCTGGACGGAGAGCCTGGCGACCAGATATTCACCGAAGGTCGCATGCAGGAACTCGTACGTCGTCAGCTCCCGCTCGTCCTGGAGCGCCTGCGCCCGCTGTACGAAGAAGAACCGGCCGAGTGCGATCTCTCCCTGGCCCAGCGGGGTACGGAAACCGTCCCGTTCGGTTGCGGCGGGCCGTCCGAGGAGCGCGGTCAGATCCTGGTCGAGTTCCGCTGTGGTGATCCACTGGCGGCGGCGGTTGAGGATGCCGAAGGCGATGAGGGAGAGCCGCTGGAGTTCGCGTTCGCAGTGCTCGGCGCGCCGGCGCGGTGTCAGAGCGTCGCCGGACTTGCCGATCTCCCGGACGGCGAAGTTGGTGAGCAGCTCTTCGTAGAGATCGGCCGCGGCGAGGGGTTCGCCGCCGACGGCCTCCTGCTGGAGCGCGTTGGCGGTGGCGTCGTACAGGGCGAGCATCAGCAACAGGAGTGGCTGGGAGGCCAGTTCGGGGTGCCTTGCCGCAACCTCCGTGGGCAGCGGGCGCAGGCCCTGGGCGGTGAAGTGCGGCGCGTTGATGCCGTTCCAGACGGTGAGCCAGCGCCGGATGTGCGGCGTACGGAACGGCTCCAGGCGCAGGGCGATGGTTCCCTGCGGGCAGCGGGCCCGGTCGGCCACGGCGGTGCGGCTGGTGACCATCGCGTAGACGGGTCGCCCCTGGTCGGCCTCGCGCTGCTGGAACTTGGCGATGCGCACCAGGTAGTCGGTCTGGTTGACGCCGGTGGCCTGGAGGAGTTCGTCGAAGCCGTCGAAGAGGAGGACGGGGACGGCGCCGGGTGCCGACCGTACGAGGTCCGGCCAGCTGGTCCGCTCGCCGGTGGTGCTCCGTACCGCATGCTCGATCTGGTCCTGAATGTCGTCCTCGGCCCGGATCTCCCGGAGGATGACCCGGACCGGGAGGTACCCCGTGCCGGACAGGCGGGCGGCGAGGATCTTGGTCAGGACCGATTTGCCCGCCCCCGGCTGGCCGAGCACCAGCAGCGGGGCGGTGGCCGGGGCGAGCGAGGTGAGGGTGCCTGCCAGGAATTCGGCGAGGTCGGAGCGGACCGGCATCCGTTCCCACCAGTCCTCCCGTGCGGGACCGCTGCCGTCCTCCAGTACCGGCCCGACCCGGAAGTCCGGGTCCACGTACCCTGCGGCGAGGGTGGGCACGGTGATCCCGCTGGGGGCTTCACCCTCGGAGAGGATCGCCCGGCCGAGGGCGGCGCGGTAGGCGGTGGTGAGGCCGTCGGCCGCATGGCCGAGGCCGGCGGGAAGGGTGAGTCCGCTCAGCGCGTGTGCCACGCCGTCGAGTGACTGGCGGAGCTCGTTGCGGGTGGCCTGGTGCTCGACCTGACTGGTCCAGAAGCCGAATTCCGGTATGTCGAGGGCGAGTTGCGAGAAGAGCTCCTGGTACCGGGCGACGGCACGCTCGTCGACGGTGGACAGCACATCCGACGCCTGCCGGCGCTGGGCCTCGTTCAGCCGCTCCCAGACCGCCAGGCCGTACACGAAGGTCAGCAGTCGGAACATCAACTGCCCGTACCAGCGGCGCAGTGCTTCCAGTGTCACTTCGAACGGCTCGAAGGAGTTCGGCTGAGGCACCTCGGCCGTCAGCAGGACCTGCGCGAGGGCACCCGCGTCCGTGTCTCCCCCGGCGAGCGTGATCTGCTCCCGCCCGCTCAGCTCCAATGCATCGAATGCGAAGGGGAGTTCCAATTCCTCCATCGCTTCGAAGAAGGCGGTGATCACCAGCACGGCATGCGCCGCCGCGATCTTCTCCGTACGGTCCGCCCGCTCCGAGGAACCGAGCCGGTCCCGCAGCCCCGCCGTCAGGTCCCGCCCGATGCGCAGCACCCGCCCCTGCGCGCCGAACAGCCCGAGCACCGCATCGCTCGCCCCGCCCGTGGCAGCGGACAGTGCCCCGCCCAGCACCTGGTCCGCCGCCGACAGTGCCTCGCTGTCGCCGCCCAGGATCGCCACCGCGTCCCGGTAACTCAGAAGTCGTCGCCCGCGCATCCCCCAGATCTACCACGCGAAGATCTGCCCCGCGGACGAATCACAGCCGCCCCGCCTCGACAATTCGCTTCAGGAACTGCTGGGTTCGCGCCTGCGTCGGCGCCCCGAACACCTCCGCCGGTGTCCCCCGTTCCAGCACCACCCCCGCATCCAGGAAGCACACCTGGTCGGCGACCTCCCGCGCGAATCCCATCTCGTGGGTGGCGATGACCATCGTCATGCCTTCGCCCTTCAAGTCCCGTACCACGCTCAGCACTTCGCCCACCAGCTCCGGGTCCAGCGCCGCCGTGATCTCGTCGAGCAGCAGCAGGCGCGGCCGGACCGCCAACGCCCGTACGATCGCGGCCCGTTGCTGCTGTCCGCCGCTCAGCCGGTCCGGGTACTCGTCGGCCTTTCCGCCGAGGCCCAGCCGCTCCAGCAGCTCTCTGGCCCGCCCCTCCGCCTCCTCGCGTGCGATGCCGTGCACGCGCCGAGGGGCCAGCGTGATGTTGTCGAGGACCGACATGTGCGGGAAGAGGTTGTACGCCTGGAAGACGACGCCGATCCGCCTGCGTACCGCATCGGGATCCGCGCGCGGGTCCGTGATGTCCTCGCCGTCGAGGAAGATCGCGCCGTCGTCGATCTCTTCGAGGAGGTTCACGCACCGCAGCAGCGTCGACTTGCCGGAGCCGGACGCGCCGATCAACGCGGTCACCGTGTGCGGGGCGACGTCCAGGTCGACGTCCCTGAGCACGACGGTCTCCTTGCCCCGCGCGCCGTACGTCTTGCGGACCGACTCCAGCCGCAGCACCGGGGAAGCCTCGCTCATACCGTTCCTCCCTGGGCCCGCTGCCGGTCCATCCTGGCGGTCACCCAGTCCGTGAATCTCGTCATCGGGATGGTCAGGGCCACGAAGACCAGGCCCGCCACGATGTAGGGGGTGTAGTTGAAGTCGCGGCTGGCGATGATCTGTGCCGCGTACACGGCGTCGACCGCGCCCGCGATCGACACCAGGCCGGTGTCCTTCTGGAGGGACACCAGGTCGTTGAGGAGCGGCGGGACCACCCTGCGTACCGCCTGCGGCAGCACCACGTACCGCAGCGTCTTGCGGTTGGACAGCCCGAGCGACCTCGCCGCCGCCCGCTGCGAGGGGTGTACGGACTCGATGCCCGCGCGGAAGACCTCCGCGACGTAGGCGGAGTAGGTGAGGGTGAGGGCCGCGCCGCCCAGCAGCACCGGGTCGGTCGTCACGCCCGTCAGGCGCAGGGCGGGGACGCCGAAGACCACGATCAACAGATTGATGATCAGGGGCAGGCCGCGGAAGAAGTCCGTGTAGGCGGTGGCGAGCGCCCGCAGGGGGAAGAACGCCGGGCCGCGCAGGGTGCGTGCGACGGCCAGCAGCATGCCCAGCACCAGGACGCACACCCCGCACACCACCAGCAGGCGGAGGTTGAGCCAGAGCCCCTTCATGACCTCGGGGAACGCCTTGCGGGCGAAGGCCGGGTCGAAGAAGGTCTCGCGGGTGCGTTCCCAGCCGGGCGAGTTGACTATGACGACGTACAGGACGGCCGCCGTGACCAGGGTGCTGGCCGCGGCGATCGCCGTGGCCCGGCGGGTACGTCCGCGCTTGAAGCGTTCGCGTGCGAGCCTGCGGGCGGAGGGGACGTACCCGTCCGCCCTCAACTCGGTGTCCTGGACGGTCACTTCAGCACCGGCGCGTCCACCGCGTCCGCCAGCCACTGCTTCTCCAGCTTGGCCAGCGTGCCGTCCTTGCGGAGCGCGTCGACCGCACCCGTCACGCAGGACGTCAGCGCACTGCCCTTGTCGAGTACGAGACCGAACTGTTCCGCCTTGCCGAGGGTGTCGGCGAACTGGCCGATGACAGCGGCCTCGGGCACTTCCGCGCCCGTGATGTAGAAGGCGGTGGGAAGGTCGACGACGATGGCGTCCACCTGGCCGTTCTTCAGGGCCGCCTTCGCGAAGTCGTTCTTCTGGTAGACGGCAGGCTGCTGGGACGGCTTGATGAGGTCGTTGATGACGTCCAGGCTGGTCGTGCCGACCTGGGCGCCGAGCTTGACGTCCTTGAGGTCGGCGACCGACTTGGCCTTCGCCGCCTTGGAGTTCTTGAGGGCGACGACCGTCTGCCGGACGTCGTAGTAGCCGGAGGAGAAGTCGACGGCCTTCTTGCGCGACTCGCTGATGGAGATCTGGTTGAGGTCGAAGTCGAACTTCTTCTCGCCGGGCGCGAAGGCGTTGTTGAACGCGACCGTCTGCCAGACCAGGTCCTCCTTCCGGTAGCCGAGCTTCTCGGCGACCGCGTAGGCCACGGCGGACTCGTAGCCCTGGCCGTTCGACGGCTTGTCGTCCTTGAACCAGGGTGCGTACGCGGGCTTGTCCGTACCCACCGTCAGCTTCCCGGCCGTCTCGGTGGCCAGCTTGCCCGGGGCGCAGGAGGCACCGCCCGCGGCGGACGAGGGCGCGGTCTTCGGCTCCGGCTGCGGGGCACAGCCGACCGCGAACGCGACCGAGACGACGACGGCGAGGGTGGAGTGGAGACTGCGGGCGAGAGTGGCAGGGCGCATGGCGCGAGAGTGGCAGCGAGCAGGGACTTTTGTCCACGTCGAATTGGCGTTCGTCCGAATCCTGGAATGTGTTGCAGGACGGTGAATTTTTCGGCATGCGACTGCTTCTGGGGCACATCTTGCTCAACTCGTACCTCTTTACGGTCAGTTGGCCCCACCCGTACGCTCCCCGCCATGCGAATCGTCCGACACACGAAGAGACCCGCACTCCTGGTCGCGGCAGCCGCGCTCCTCGCCGCCGCCCTCTCCGTTCCGCAGCAGGCCACGGCCTCCGACCGTGGCCCCGTCAGCGCGAAGGCCAACACCAACGCGAACGCCACCGTCGTCCCCGTCCAGACCACAGGGCCCACCGACAAGCGCTTCAACCTCGTCGTACTCGGCGACGGCTACACCGCCGCCGAGATACCCAAGTTCCGCGCCGACGTCGAGAAGCACATGAACGTGCTGTGGAGCATCGAGCCGTTCGCCTCCTACCGCTCGTACATCAATGTCTGGGCGATCGAGATGCCGTCCCCCGAGTCCGGTGTCGACTGCGACCCCGGGCTGTCCGACGCCCGCCGCGACACCCCGCTCGACATGGCGTTCTGGGGCGGCTGCAACGCGAGCAGCGTGCAGCGGCTGCTGACCGTCGACACGACGAAGGCGAGCGCCGCCGCCGATCTCGTCCCGGGCACCAGGAGCGCCAACCGGCAGATCGTCGCCCTCGCCAACAGCCAGACCTACGGTGGCGCGGGCGGCGCCTGGGCCACCGCGTCCGGCGGCAACGCGCTGTCCTCCCTCATCACCCCGCACGAGATAGGCCACTCGCTCGGCAAGCTGGACGACGAGTACGACTACTACGGACGCGGCGTCCCCGGCGGTACGTACACGGGCGGCGAGCCGAACTCCACGCACCACACCCTCCTGAGCGAGGAGGAGATGCGCGCCAAGCAGCAGAAGTGGTGGCGCTGGCTCGGCGAGGACAGTCTGTCGGGCGGGCGCATCGGCCGCCACGAGGGCGGCATGTACTCGACCAAGGGCGTCTGGCGGCCCAGCAAGCACTCCATGATGAAGACCCTCGGGTACGACTTCGACCAGGTGGAGCGCGAGGTGATGACCCAGGCGATCTCGAACAAGGTCAACCTCGTCCAGGACCACACCCCGAACACCACCCCGCTCGGCACCGACCGCACCGCCTGGGTGGACACCCTGCACCCGGTGGGCGGGGCGCTCGACGTGACCTGGAAGCTCGACGGCAAGACCGTGCCGCGCACGTACGGATCGCGCAGTCTGGACCTGAAGCGCCTGCACGTGGGCACGGGCGCGCACACCCTCACGGCGACCGTCACCGACCCGACACCGTACGTACGCGACCCGTTGCTGCGGGCGTCGGCAGCCCTCACCCGTACCGTGACGTGGACGGTCGACCGGTCCGTGCGTACGGCCCAACAGGCCGACGCGAAAGCTGAGTTCACGGGACACACCGGCACGGACAGGCCGGTCGGTGCCAAGTCCGTCGTGTACGCGGACACCTCGCACCCGGCCACCGGCAGCTCCCCCCGGGTGCGGTGGACCCTGGACGGATGGCCCGTCGCCACCAGCCTCGGCAACGACCGCGACCTCGATCTGGGCAAGCTGCGCCTGCCGGCCGGCCGTACGCACACCCTCAAGGCCCGCATCGTCGCAGGCGGCTCCGGCAGTACCACGCTGACCTGGACCGTCGACACCGCGTCTGCCACCGGATCGTACGAACTCTCCGAACCGGTGCGCACCGTCGAGCGGCCGGGCCGGCCCGTCGAGTACGTCTACGACGGACCCTTCACGATGAAGCTCAGCGCGAAGGACGACCAGAAGGGGACGGTCGTCTCGCAGTTCCGGGTCAACGGGGACGGCTGGTACACCTACTACGGCTGGCCGACGGACGCCGATGCGCCGTGGCGGTTCACGCCGTCGGGGACCAACGTCGACGACCTGGTGTACGGGAAGCTGGGCACGCCTCGCGTGGTGCCGTGGGACGACGCGACGCCCGAGTACAGGACGCACACCATCGAGCACCGGACGATCGACGCGGCCGGGAACGTCGGGCCCGCGAAGAAGTTCCTGGTGACGCTGACACCGCCTCAGGCGTAGTCGCGGGTGCTCGTTTTGTGCCCGGCTGACGATCTTCCATAAGATCCGGCGATGATCACAAGGAAACGACTGGCGGCCGGAGCGTGCGGCGCACTGCTCGCCGCTCTGGCCGCCGGGCTGCTCCCGTCGCCGGCGATGGCCGACGACGGGCCCGGCAGCGCCGAGGGTGCCCCGAAGGAATCCCCCAAGGTCGAGCTGGTCCTCGACGTCAGCGGGTCGATGCGGGCCAGGGACATCGACGGGCAGTCCCGGATGGCCGCCGCGAAGCAGGCCTTCAACGAGGTGCTCGACGCGACGCCCGAGGAGGTCCGGCTCGGCATACGCACGCTCGGGGCGAACTACGCGGGCAACGACAAGAAGCGGGGCTGCGAGGACACCCGGCAGCTCTACCCGGTCGGCAAGCTCGACCGGGTGGAGGCCAAGACCGCCGTGGCCACCCTCGCCCCCACCGGGTTCACCCCGGTCGGGCCCGCGCTGCTCGGTGCGGCGAAGGACCTGGAGGGCGGCGACGCGACCCGGCGGATCGTGCTCATCACGGACGGCGAGGACACCTGCGGGCCCCTGGACCCGTGCGTCGTGGCACGCGAGATCGCTGCCAAGGGCACCCACCTGGTGATCGACACGCTGGGCCTGGTGCCGAACGCGAAGATCCGCCAGCAGCTCACCTGCATCGCCGAGGCCACCGGCGGCACCTACACCGCCGTGCAGCACAAGGAGCAACTCTCCAAGCGCGTCAAACAGTTGGTGGACCGGGCGGCCGACCCGGTCGTCAACCCCGTCGCCACGAAGGGCGGCGCGTCGTGCGCCGCCGCCCCGAAGCTGGGCGCCGGTCTCTACACCGACCGCGAGAAGTTCTCCGAGCACCGCTGGTACCAGGTGCAGGTCAAGCCCGGTCAGGAACTGCGGGCCGCGGTGAGCATCGGCTCCGACCGCGCCGTCAACAACGACTACGGACTGCTCGTACGGGCCTCCACGCTGAGCGGGCGCGAGATCGTACGCGGCTCGGAGGCCGGCGACGGGCGTACGGACGTGGTCTCGTCCGGGCTGCGCTATCCGAAGGCCGACGTCGACACGGAGAAGGGGCAGGAGCCCCCGGTGGAGACGGTCTGCCTCCGGGTCAGCAATTCGTTCTCCGCGGCGCCTTCGGTGAAGACGGAGCCGGGCATGCCGGTCGAGCTGGCCATCGATCTGGTGGACTCGCCGCAGCAGGCGCCGGACGTGGCGTCCTTCGGGCTCGGGCACGGCTGGTGGCTGCTCGGCGTGATGGTCCTCGTCGGTCTGCTCGCGGGTCTGCTGTTCGGCTGGCTCTCCCGCTGGCGCTTCGCGGTCTGGAGGACCAACTGATGCGTACGACACGTGTGTTGACGAGCGGACTGCTCGCCGCCGCCGCTTTCTTCGGTACCGCTGCGGGGGCGCACGCGGACGGGACTCCCTCGCCCTCGCCGAGCGCCGGTGCGGAGACTGCCGCACCGACCGAGGCCGGGACCTCGTTCCGTACCGCCACCGCCGTCAGGCCGGGGCAGCTCGCCACGGCGGGCGCGTCGACCGGTGACTACCTGTACTGGGTCTTCCCGGCCGACGCCGGTCAGGACGCGACCGTACGGGCGAAGGTCGTGCTGCCCGAGGCCGCGCAGCGGCACGGGGCGCAGACCTGGCAGCTCGACGTGTACGACGGGCTGCGCCGCAAGCAGGCCTGCACCTACGGTTCGTCGACGGCGACCGCGCGGAAGGACGCCGCTTCGGTGGCGCTGACCTGTCATCTGCGTACGGTCAGGGCCTGGGCGGAGCAGTCGTCGAACGACCCGCTGCCCGGCTCGTACTACGTGCGGCTGACGGTGACGGGACTCTCGGACGACGACCTGGGGCTGCCGGTCAAGGCCGAGCTGCGGCCCGCGGTGGTCGACGCGGGCGGCGCCAAGGCGGTCGACGGTTCGCTGACGGCGCCGCTGGTGCCGGGGGCGACGACCTCGGACAGCAGGTCCGAGCCGAAGCAGGCAACGGTTGCTGCCGCTCCCGAGGGCGGCTGGGCGTCGGGGAGCTGGACCGACAGGTGGCTCTGGACGGCCGCGGGCGCACTGCTGGCCGCGCTGGCGGGTGTCGCCGGGTATGCGACGACCCGGGGTGCGGGCCGTCCTGCGCGGGTGCCGCAGAACTACTGACGGCCGGTCACACTGCGGTGGGGGCAGGGGGTTTCACCACCCCTTGCCCCCACCTTGTGCGTCAGGTGACCTTCAGGCCGGCCTTGGCCGTGGCCTGCGAGCTCGTACCGGTGTAGATGTCGAAGTCACCTTCCTCGATGACGAACCTGCCGTCCTCCGCGTTCGTCCAGAAGCCGAGGTCGTCGGCGCCCAGTTGGAACCGTACGGTCGTCGACCTTCCCGCGGCGAGCGTCACCCGGCGGAAGCCGCGCAGCTTGCGGACCGGCTGGACGATGCCGGCGAACTTGTCGTGGACGTAGAGCTGCACGACCTCGTCGCCGTCCCGGTCGCCGGTGTTGGTGACGGTCACCGCGACCTCGACGGTGTCGCCGCCGCGCAGGGCGCGCGCGGAGATGCTGCCGCGGCCGAGCCGGGGGGCGCCGGTCTCGAAGGTGGTGTAGCTGAGGCCGTGGCCGAAGGCGAACTCCGGGCCGTACGGCAGGTCGAGGTATTTGGACGTGTACTTGTTGTCCGCGTCGTACGGGCGGCCCGTCGGCTCGTGGTTGTAGTAGATCGGGATCTGGCCGACCGAGCGCGGGAAGGTGACCGGGAGCTTGCCGCCCGGATTGACCTTGCCGAACAGGACGTCGGCGACGGCGTTGCCCGCCTCGGTGCCGCCGTGCCAGGCTTCCAGTACGGCCGGTGCGGAGGCCAGCCAGTCGCCGACGGTGAGCGGGCGGCCGTTGACGAGGACGACGACGAAGGGCTTTCCGGTCGCGGCGATCGCCGCGATGAGCTGCTCCTGGGCGCCGGGGAGGCTGATGTCGGCGCGGGCGGCGGCCTCGCCGCTGAGCGCGGACGCCTCGCCCACGACCACGACGGTGACCTCGGCCGCCTCGGCGGCTTCGACGGCGGCCGGAATCCTGCTGGTGTCCTTGCCGTCGGCGTCCACACCCGGCGCGTAGGTGACCTTGGCGTCCGGCAGTGCGGCCTTCACTCCCGCCAGGACGGTGACCGCAGGGGCCTTCTTCGCGGCGAACGGGAACGCCCACGCGCCGAGGAGGTCCTCGGAGTCGCCGAACGGACCGACGACCGCCACCGACTTCGCCGAAGTGGCGAGCGGCAGCGCCTTCTTGTCGTTCTTCAGCAGCACCATCGAGCGGGCGGCGGCGCTCCGGGCGGCCTTGCGGGCGGCGGGCGTCGGCTCCTGGATGACGGCTGCCTCGTCGACGTAGGGGTTCTCGAAGAGGCCGAGTTCGTACTTGAGGCGCAGGATGCGGCGGACCGCGTCGTCGAGGCGCTTCTCGGAGATCCTGCCGCTGCGCAGCAGCTTCTTGCCGTGGGTGACCAGGTGGGTGCTGGTCATCTCCATGTCGACGCCCGCGTTGAGGCCGAGGCGGGCGGCATCGGCGCCGTCGGCGGCGAAGCCGTGCGGGATGAGCTCCTGGACGCCGGTCCAGTCGGAGACGACGAAGCCGTCGAAGTCCCACTCGTCCTTGAGGATTTCGTTCAGTGTGTGTGAATTGCCGTGTGCGGGCGCGCCGTTGATGGTGTTGAAGGACGCCATGACGGTCGCGCAGCCCGCGTCGACGGCCGCCTTGAAGGGCGGCAGGTAGTGGTTGCGCAGCTGCGACTCGGAGACGACGACGGTGTTGTAGTCGCGGCCTCCCTCCGCACCGCCGTAGGCGACGAAGTGCTTGGCGCAGGCGGCGAGCCTGTCCTTGGCCTTGAGGTCGCGGCCCTTGGCGGTGCCCTGGTAGGCGACGACCTTGGCCTCGGTCAGCTTCGCGGTCAGGTAGGGGTCTTCGCCGCTGCCTTCGGCGATGCGGCCCCAGCGGGGCTCGTGGGTGACGTCCATCATGGGGGCGAACGTCCAGTGGATGCCGTGCGAGCGGGCCTCCTTCGCGGAGACCTCGGCGTCGTCGGCGGCCACCTTCGGGTCGAAGGAGGCGGCTTGGGCGAGCGGGACGGGGAACGTCGTCCACATGCCGTGAATGATGTCGAAGCCGTAGATCAGCGGGATGCCGAGCCGGGTCTCCTCGACGGCGATCTTCTGGAGGGCGTTGTTGGACCTGCCGCCGTAGATGGACAGGACGGAGCCGAGCTGTCCCTTGCGGGCCGCCTCGGTGGCCGCCTCGGTGCCGCCGCCGCCCGGTCCTGTGTCCCAGGACCAGGGCAGCTGCTGGAGCTGGCCGAGCTTCTCCTCGACGGTCATCCTGCGGAGCAGGGCGGACACTTCACGCTCGTATCGGCCCTTCTTGCCGGCGGGCTCGGGGGCGGCTGCCGCTGCGGCGGCCTCCCCGGCCGCGACGGCGGGCGTCGCGGCCCCGGCCGTCCCTGCGGTGGTGGCCACCGTGCCCGCCGCGACCGTTCCGCCGACCGCAGCAAGGACGCTGCGCCGTCTCACACCACTCATGCGTTCACCTCTTGAAGAAGTACTACGGGGAAAGTACCTGCGGCTCATCAAGTGTTGAGTGGAAGCTAGGTGGTTGTTACAGGTGGGTCAAGGGTTGCGACAGTGAACCCGTATGCGCATACGGGCGGCGCAGCGTGGCGGATGTCTCCACTCCACCGGGTACGGGACCACTTGAGGCGGGTCCTGGCCGCCTCTAGCCTTCCCCTGCGCGGGGATCGCGACGGCAGAGGGAGACACCGCATGACCGGGGCGCTTTCCGAGCACGACATACACGCGGCGGTCCGGCGGAAGCTCGGGCCGGGGACTCCCCTCGACGCACTGCGCATCGAGGAGATGCACCGGAGCCGGTGCACGGTGACCCGGTTGACCGAGACCCGCGAGCCCGAACAGTGCTGGAAGTACGGGCTGCCGCCTGATCGCCTGGACGGCCTTGAGGAGTACGACGACCTGAATGCCGTACCGCTGGACCCGCCCCGCGATGTGAACGACCGTCTGACCAAGGTCCTGCTGCTGCGCAACAGTGTGAAGAACGTCCCCTGTGCATGCGGCGACGGCAAGCGGCGGTGCCGGCACTGCACGGAGGGCAGGCTGCCCTGCGAAGAGACCGTCACCTGCACGGAGTGCCACGACACGACGGCCGCCTGCGACCACTGCGGCGGCAAACAGGCCGACCGGGACTGGACCCCGGTCCGGCGCGCACCCGACGACCGCCGGAAACGCAAACGGGTCAAGTGCCGGCGGTGCCACACGCCTCAAGCCGCCTGTGCCACCTGTGCGGGAGATGGCTGCACCGAGTGCACGAAGTGCACGGACGGCTTCCGGCCGTGCACGAAGTGCAACGCCACGGGCGAGGTCACCTGCGGGGACTGCGACGGCAGGCGCAGCAAGTCCTACTGGACGGAGGGCAGGATCCGTCGCGTCCCCACGGAGCAGCCGCCCACCGAGCGTCCGTGCGAGCATCCGCCAAGGCGCGCCCGCAAACAGATCGAGCACGGCACGTGGTCGTCCTCCCTGCTGCACGACCCCGATGAGCCCTTTGAACCCATGCTGAACGAGAGCCACCGCAGCGCACTGGACCGGTGCCGGGCCGCGAAGAAGCCCACCGGCAAGGACACCGAGCTCCTCCGGCAGGTGCGCTTCGAGCAGCTCGCGCTGTACCGCGTCACGTGCGTCCGGAGGCCGCACCGGGAGTACTACGTCTTCCGCGCCCAGGACGGCGTGCGCGCGGTGTCCGTCATGCCCGAGCACCGGCGGAAGCTGCTCCTCTGGGCCGTCCTGATCTCGGGGATGCTGACGCTCGCCGCACTGGTGCTGGTGCTGCGGTAGCCGCCCGCCGCGGCGGCCACCGCCACCTACAAGCTCTGATCAGGCCTTGCGGGCGACCCCCACCCAGCCCGGGATCGGCTCGTCGCCCTCGACCGGGACCCTCTCGCCCAGTTCCGGGCGCCACTCGGCGGCCAGCGAGACGCCGGGCTCGACCAGCTCGTAGGGGTCGAAGAAGCGGGTGACCTCGGCGCGCGAGCGGGGCTGGAGGGTGAGGCCGCGCGCCCGGTACAGGGCGGCGGCCTTGTCCGCGCCCTCCGGGTCGAAGTCGCGGGCGACGTGCGAGAGGACCAGGTAACTGCCGCTCGCCAGCCGGTCCATGAGGCTGCGCACGATCTCGTACGCGCCGTCCTCGTCGCTGACGAAGTGCAGCAGCGCGACGAGGGACAGGGCGATCGGCCGGTCGAAGTCGAGCACCTTGCCCGCGTGTTCGAGGATGGACTCGGGCTCGCGGGCGTCGGCCTGGATGTACTCGGTGGCGCCTTCGGGCGTGCTGCGCAGCAGGGCCTCGGCGTGGGCGAGGACGATGGGGTCGTTGTCGCAGTAGACGATGCGCGCGTCGGGAGCGGTGGCCTGCGCGATCTGGTGGAGGTTGGGCTCGGTGGGGATGCCGGTGCCGATGTCGAGGAACTGGCGTATGCCGTTCTCGGCGAGCCAGCGGGTGGCACGGTGCATGACCGCGCGGTTCACCCGGGCCATTTCGCCGCCCCGGGCGTCCAGCTTGAGGAGTTCCCTGGCCATGGCCTCATCGACCGGGTAGTTGTCCTTGCCGCCGAGGAACCAGTCGTACATCCGGGCCGGGTGCGGCTTGCTGGTGTCGATCTCGACGGATGCGGAGCTGCCGGTGGTGCGGTCCTGCCCGGTCATAGGGGTCTCCTGGTGGTCAAGTGGCGTGCTGGGCAGCATAGTTGAGAGGCAGTCAGGTGAGGAGGAAGTCCGCCTTGCCGGCCTTCGCCCCCTGGATGAAGGCGGCGATCTCACCGGGGGTGTAGATGAGGGCGGGCCCGTCGGGGTCGGCGGACTGGCGGACCGCGACCCGGCCGTCCGCGAGCTTCATCGTCTCGACGCAGTTGCCGCCGTTGCCGCCGCTCCACGGCTTGGACCAGCCCTCGGTGGGGAGGTCCGCCGCGGGCATGCCGTTGTAGATGCGGCGGGCCCCCCGGCGCTCGGCGCGCCGGTCGGAGCGCCGGTCCGTTCGAGAGGTGCGAGGCGTGTGGGACATGACAGGTTCAGAGCTCCTTGCGGAAATCCGCGAGGATCTCCTTGGTGCGTGGTGCGGTGGCGGCCTGGGCCGCCATGCGGTCCATGACTTCGAGGTGGGTGGCCACCTCGGGGCGCGAGTCGAGGTAGACGGCGCCGGTCAGGTACTCGCTGTAGACCATGTCGGGCAGTTCCGGCACGGCGAAGCGGAAGAGGACGGCGGGGCCGTACGTACCCGGGTGCGGGCCGTCGGCGAACTCCGCGACCTGGAGTGTGACATTGGGCAGTTCGGCGGCGTCCAGCAGCCTGTCCACCTGGGCGCGCATGACGTCCGGGCCGCCGGCGGGGCGGCGCAGCACCGTCTCGTCCATGATCGCCCACAGGGTCGGGGCGTCGGGTCCCACGAGCAGCGACTGACGCTGCATGCGCAACGCGACGTGCCGCTCCACGTCCTCGGGACGGGTCTGGCCGATGGCTCCGGTGCGCATGACGGCGCGCGCGTAGTCCTCGGTCTGGAGCAGCCCCGGCACGAAGTGCGGGTCGTAGGACCTGACCAGGGAGGCGGCGCCCTCCAGGCTCACGTACATGCTGAACCAGTCGGGCAGAATGGCGTGGAACCGCTGCCACCAGCCGGGCCGGTTGGCCTCCTGGGTGAGTTCCAGGAACGCGTCGCACTCGGCGTCGGTGCTGCCGTACGCCTTCAGCAGTAGCTGTACGTAAGGAATCTTGAGAGTGACCTCGGCGGTCTCCATCCGGCGGACGGTGGCCGGGGCGACGTGCAGCACCTTGGCTGCCTGGTCGCGGGTCAGGCCCGCGCGCTCGCGCAGGTCCTGCAGTCGTTTGCCGAGCACAACCTGACCGACGGTCGGTGCGGACCGCGGTTCACTCATGGGAGACCTCCCCGTAACGCACCGTAACTGATGGGCGGTTGTGCTCTACGTGCTGTTGCGATGCAGTGTGCCACGCGTTCTTGATCTACGAAACGACACTCTGGAAATTTCAGAGTGCCTCTTGCCAAGTGACGTGGACAGAGGGAGAGTTGATGCGTGAACTGGTTCACGCGGCTGCCGCGCAGCACCTTGGGGGAGGCGGTGCGCGGCAGCCGCTCCCCCATGGTGAGGATGCGGTCGTGGTACCTGGCTCCACGCTCTTTCCCCAGGTCATGGGCCCAATTCAGGGGGCCCGTGTCCGAAGGTTCGGTTTTGCCCTGCCCGCATGTCCGGAGTCGGTCGCGCACGCACGCCACCTGACGGCCGCCCGGCTGACGGTCTGGGGTCTTGGCGAGGACCTCGGGGACACAGCGGCACTGGTCATCTCGGAACTGGTCACCAACGCGGTGATCCACACCGGCAGCGACCGGGTGCGCTGCGAGCTGTCCGACGGGGCCGGCAGACTGAGAATTTCCGTACGGGACGAGGGGATCGGGCCGCAGGGCCCGCGGCTGCGCCGCTCGGCGGAGGCCGCGGGCGAGCACGGGCGGGGTCTGCTGCTCGTCGACGCGGTGTGCGACACCTGGGGCTCCCAGGACAACGGCCCCGGCTCAGGGCGCACGGTCTGGGCGGAACTCCCGCACGCGGAGCTTCCCCACCCGGATTTCCCTCGCACGGAGCTCCCACGCACGGAACTGCCCCACTCGGAGCTCCCTCACTGCGAACTCCCCCACTCGGAGCTCCCGCACTCCGAGCTCCCCCGCACGGGATCCGACCTCTCGTCCCGTCCCTGCGACGCCCCGGGCAGCGTGCGGGAATGAGCCACCGTCTCGCCGCCCGGCTGACCCGGGTGCGCCGTGCCGGCGGCGGCCCCGCCCGGCTGCCGCTGCCGCCCTCCCTCGACCACACTCCGCTCGGCTGCGACGCCGTCGGACTGCCCGCCCGGCACGGGGAGCGGCTGCTGGCCCACCTGCCCCGGGCCGGCTGCGTGTTCGCCGACGCGGACCGCTGGTGGTGGATCGTCCCTTCGGGTTCCGACCTCGGGCTGCCCTGGCCCGCGCCCGCGCAGTACGCCGCCGGCGCCTATGTGGCGGCTTCGCGCCCGCGCCTGATCCACACCCCGGACGGCCCGGCCCCGTACACCCCGCCCATCCCGCTCTACCTGATGGTCTGCCGGCTGGCGGGGACTGCACCGGTCTGGGCGGACGGACTGACCGCACCCGCCTGACCTGCCCGTTCCATCTGTCTGTGCGGAGGCATCAGCGCTATGAACTTCTCTCCTCCTCCCGGCCCCGAGACCGGTCCCGGGGCCGGGACCGACCCCGGGACAGGGGCCGACCCCGACTCCGACCCCGTCCCGCCGGGCTCCTGCCACCGATACGCGCCCGGCCACCACGTGCACTGGGACCAGGCCCGCAGATGCCACGAGGAACCGGGCGAGCTGCACGAGGTGCTGCTGTCGGTGGAGGACGTGCAGGACGACGGCTGGGTGACGCTGCACGAGGCCGGGGACCGCTTGGGCCACTCCTTCCGCGCCTGGCACCACCGCGCCGGCCAACTGCGCGCGAAACTCCGCGGACACCGGGGCCCCGCACTCTGGCAGCCGAGCTGGAACCTGTTGTGGTTCCCCGCCCCGGAGAGCCCCTCGCACACGCTGATGTACCTGGCCCCGGACGGGCCCAGCCAGTGCTGAGGCCCGGCCCCGGAGCCGCTCAGGCGCGGACGGCCGGGACCCGGGCGATGGAGCGGCCCGCCCAGTGCGGGGCGTCCTCGGTCAGGGAGACGAGCCGTGCGCGGATGTGCTCCGGGAAAGGCGCGGTGCGGCCCACCGACCGGTCGACGTGCAGGGCCAGGAGTTCGGTGGTGGCCACCGGCTCGGCCTCGGTCGGGAGGGTGGCGGGGGACGCGTCCTCGATGCCCTTGGCGCTCTCGGTGCCCTCGACGCCTTCGGTGGGGTGCGCGTGTGCCACGACGAACAGTTCGTGCGCGAAACGGACCTTCTTGGCGTCGGCGCCCAGGACCCGGGTGCGGACGGCGAGCCTGGCGCCCTCGGGGACGTCGCTCAGGTACCGGATGTGCGCCTCGACCGTGTAGAGGGAGCAGCCGGTGGCCTCGCGGTAGCCCGCGTGGAGTCCGGTCTCGATCATCATGGCGTCGGTGGCGTACCCGAAGACGAGGACGTAGAAGGCCTCGCTCATGTGGCCGTTGTAGTCGATCCACTCGGGCCGGACGGTGTGGTGGACGAGCGGCAGGCAGTCGACGACGCCGTCCAGCTCGGTCGTGTCCGTCGCATCCGTCACATCCGTCGTGTCCGATACATCCGTCAGGTCAGTCACGTCCGTCGTCCCGCTCACTTGGCCTCTCCCCTGGTGCGCTGCTGCGGGAGGCGGCCCGTCGCACGCAGTACGTCGATCACGCCCTGGTCGCGTTCGGCGACGAGGTCGGCGATGGTGCGGCCGTCCGCGGCGTCGTCGCAGCCCGCCACCACGGCGTCGTACAGCTGCTTGTCCAGCTCGGGCGCTTCGAGGCGGGTCCACGGGGACTTCAGCGACGGGCCGAAGTGGTCGAGCATGTGGGCCATGCCGCCCTCGCCGCCCGCGAGCGCGAAGGTGAGCATCGGGCCCATGAACGCCCAGCGCAGGCCCGGGCCCTCGGTGATCGAGTCGTCGATCTCGCGGACGGTGGCCTCGCCGTTGGCGACCATGTGCAGGGCCTCGCGCCAGAGGGCTTCCTGGAGGCGGTTGGCGATGAAGCCGGGAACCTCGCGGTCCATGGTGATGACGGACTTGCCCGCGACCTCGTAGAAGCGCGACGCCCAGGCGACGGCGTCCGCGGTGGTCAGCTCGCCGCCGACGACCTCGACGAGCGGGATCAGGTACGGCGGGTTGAACGGATGGCCGACGACGAGGCGGCCCGGGTCGGCGGCCCCCGTCTGCATGTCGGTCATCGGGTAGCCGGAGGTGGAGGAGGCGATGACGACTCCGGCGGGGGCGGCGGCGTCCAGCCTGGCCAGCAGATCGCGTTTGAGGTCGAGCTTCTCGGGCGCGCTCTCCTGGACGAACTGGGCCTCGGCGACGGCCTCTTCGAGGGTCGCGGCGACGGTCAGCCGGTCCCTTGCCGCACCCTCGGCGAGGCCGAGCCGGGTGAGGGCGGGCCAGGCGGCATCCACGAGCCGGCGCAGCTTCTGCCCGGCGTCGGGGGCCGGGTCCCAGGCGGTGACGTCGTAGCCGCGGGCCAGGAAGTGGGCGACCCAGCCGCCGCCGATGACACCGGCGCCGACGCAGGCGACGCGGCGCACGTCCTCAGGGGCGCAGGGCGGGAGAGCGGGTACGGGGGAGGTCATGGGAAACTCCTGATGTGGGGGGGAGCGCCCCTTCAGGGGCGCGGGGAACTGCGCGACCAGCCACCCATGACCCGCACGAAGCACAACTCGACCCGAACTTCGGGAAGTTGGACGCGGATCGGTCGGCGCGGGACGCGGGACACGGGTCCAGGCGCCGGTCAGGCCCTCGGCTTGAGGCCGAGCTTGGCACGGGCCTCGTCCGGGGTGGCGACGCGGGAGCCCAGCGACTCGGTGATCGTGACGGCGCGCTCGACGAGCTGGGCGTTGGTGACCTTGTTGCCCTTGCCGAGGTAGAGGTTGTCTTCGAGGCCGACGCGGACGTGTCCACCGAGCAGGATGGACTGGGCGGCCCACGGCATCTGCATCCGGCCGAGCGCGAAGCTGGCGAACTGGGCCTTCTCGGGCAGCATGTTGACCATGGCCTGGAGCACGCCCGGTTCTGCGGGGGCGCCCCACGGGATGCCCATGCACAGCTGGAAGACGGTCGGGTCGTCGAGCAGGCCCTCCGCGAGGAGCTGCTTGGCGAACCACAGCTGACCGGTGTCGAAGATCTCCAACTCCGGTCGTACGCCCAGCTCCTGGATGCGCCGGGCGCCCGCGCGCAGCATGTCGGGGGTGGAGACGTAGAGGTTGCTGCCGTCGCCGAAGTTGAGGGAGCCGCAGTCGAGGGTGCAGATGTCGGGGAGCAGTTCCTCGACGTGCGGGAGGCGGTCGAGGCCGCCGACGAGGTCGGTGCCGGGCATCGGGAAGTCCTTGAGCGGCCGGTCCGGGTCGATGACCAGGTCGCCGCCCATGCCCGCGGTGAGGTTGATGACGACGTCGGTGCCGGTCTCCTTGATCCGCTCGACGACCTCGCGGTAGAGGCGCGGGTCGCGGGACGGGTCGCCGGTCTCGGGGTCGCGGACGTGGATGTGCACGACGGCGGCGCCGGCCCCGGCCGCCTCGACGGCGGACCTGGCTATCTGCTCGGGGGTGACGGGGACGTGCGGGCTCTTGCGGACGGTGTCGCCCGCGCCGGTGAGGGCGCAGGTGATGATGACGTCCTGGTTGACGGGCATGCGTGACTCCTGGTGGGTGGGGGGACGTGGGGATTTCTTGGCGGAGGCCCCGGGGCGGGCCTCAGAGGCGGTGCGTGAGCGTGGCGTCCACGTACGCGAGCAGCGCGCTGCGCATGTCGTCGGCGCTGGTGCCGCCCGCGACGGTCTCGCCGGGCGTGGACGCCAGGACCTGACCGGCCAGTCCGTCGATGAGTGCGGTCAGGGTCAGCGCGGCCACCTCCGGGTCGGTGCCGGCCCTGAAGGCGCCCTGGGCGACTCCGCGTCGTACGACATCGGCGACGGTGTCCCGCCACTGCCGGTAGTACTCGACGTGCAGACGCCCCACGGCGGTCGACCGGGCCGCCTCCGCCCACAGGTCGAGCCACACCCGCCACTGGCGGCGCTGCTGCTCGCCGCAGGGGGTCTGGTCCTCGATGAGCCGGCGCAACTCCTCGGCGGCGTCGGTCACTTCGGCGGTACGGGCGGCCCGGCGTGCGGTGTCCTCGTCCATGCACCACCGGACGGCCGCTTCGAGGAGGTCGCCCCGGCCTGGGAAGTGGTAGTGGATGGCGGCGGTGCTGGTGGCGCAGGCCTCGGCGATGTCCGCGACGCGCACCGCGTGGAAGCCGTGCTCGGCGATCAGCCGGACCGTCTCCCGCACGATCTGGAGCGGTCGCCCGCCTTCGGAGGGTGCGGACGTGGCGCGGACACGTCGCAGGGGTGCGGCCGGTGGCGTACGCGACCCGAGCAGCCAGCCCGCGTCGACACCCCCGGTGTCCGCGATCCTGGCGAGTTCGGCGGCGGTGAACCGGCGGGTGCCGCCCAGCGAGCGGGACAGCTTCGACGGGTCCATCACGATCCGCCGGGCGAACTCCCGCTGGCTCACCCCGGCCGCCGCGATGACCTGGCGGACGCGGTCGGCGACATCGGGGGCGGGCTCGGCCGCTTGCTGCTGCATGGTCGGCCACCGTACCCATTCATTGAGCAGATCTCAACAAGATCTCCGCACCCATGCTTCTTCCGCCTGGGAATTGCGATTCTGACTGACTCATCAGTCACTTCCGCATCGCCGCTCGTGCGGCGCGCTACGACCCCGCACCGCGTGCCGCATTGTTTGACGCAGCCTTCACACGGGCCTCTTGTGCCCGCCCCGCAACTCGGCAATCGTCCGGATCATGACAGAGACGCCTACGCCGGCACCCGACACCACCTCTCCCCCGCCACCGTCCGACCGCCGCCCCGTGCGGCAGCTTCTCGCGGCCTCCGTGGGCAACGCGGTCGAGTGGTACGACTGGTACGCGTACACCTTCCTCGCCTCGTACATCGCCACCGAGATCTTCCCCAAGAGCTCAGGCAGCCCGCTCGTCCCGCTGCTGTCCACGTTCGCGGTCTTCGCGGTCGGCTTCTTCATGCGGCCGGTCGGCGGTCTGCTGCTCGGCGCGGTGGCGGACCGGCACGGGCGGCGGACCGCGCTGACCGTGACGATCCTGCTGATGGGCGGCAGCAGTCTGCTGGTCGGGCTGACCCCGACGTACGCGTCGGTGGGCGTCCTCGCCCCGATCGTGCTGGTGCTCGCCCGCCTGCTCCAAGGCCTGTCCGTGGGGGGCGAGTTCGCCGCTTCGACGACCTTCCTGGTCGAGTCGGCGGGGCCCGGCAGGCGCGGTCTCTTCTCCAGTTTCCAGTACGTGTCCACGACGGCCGGGCAGTTGGCCGCCTCGGGCATCGCCGCGCTGCTCGTGTCGAGCCTGAGCGCCGGGCAGATGGACGGGTGGGGGTGGCGGGTGCCGTTCGTGCTCGGCGCGCTGCTGAGCCTGGTCGGGTTCTGGATCCGGCGCGGTGCGCACGAGACGCACGCCCCGGTGGAGCGGACGGACCGCCCCGGCCTGTTCGACGCACTGCGCAAGTACCCCCGCCAGTCGCTGCTGATCTGCGGCATCACCGCGGGCGGCACCATCTCGTACTACACGTGGACGTCCTACCTGCCTACGTACGCGGAGCTGAACGGCGGCTTCGAGAAGTCCGACGCACTGCTCGCGGGCACCATCTCGCTCGCGTTCTTCGCGCTGCTCCAGCCGCTCGGCGGGCTGCTCTCGGACCGGATCGGGCGCAGGCCGCTGCTGCTGTTCTCCGGGCTCGGCTTCGCGCTGCTGATCGTGCCGCTGCTGAAGATCGTCGACGGAGGGATCACCTTCGGGACGCTGGTGCTGGTGCAGTGCGCGGGAATGGTGCTGCTGACCGGGTTCACGTCGATCTCGGCGGCGGTCAACGCGGAGATCTTCCCTGCCAGGGTGCGGGCGTCGGGCATCGGCTTCCCGTACTCGCTGACGGTGGCGCTCTTCGGCGGTACGGCGCCGTACATGGGCACGCTGTTCAAGGAGATGGGCAATCCCGGCCTGTTCGCCTGGTACGTGGCGGCGCTGTGCCTGGTCTCGTCGGCGGTGTTCTTCCGGCTGCCGGAGAACGCGCACAAGGAACTGGAGAAGTAGCGGGAGGACGGGACGGTACCTGAGGGGCGCGGCGCTACTCGTCGCCCCTCAGGTACCCCAGTTCCCGCAGGGCCCGGTCGGCCGACGCCACCAGGGCAGCCGCACCGCAGTTGCGGGCGTGGTCGCGGCCCTTCTCCAGTTCCGTACGGGAGCGGGCGGCGACGCCCAGCTCGACGCGGGCCGCGGCGTGTTCGTACGCGGACGGGGATTCCTTGAGGCAGTCCACCGCATGGCCCAGCAGCTCGACGGCGCGCGGGCCCTGTGCCAGGGCGGCCTGGCAGCGCAGGGCTTCGCCGATCGCCGTGTACGTGCCGAACCTTTCGGCCTTCTCGCGGGCGTACGCGGCGAGTTCGGCGGCCCGCTCCGGGTCGTCGGGGGCGACCGCGCGGGCCAGGTCGAGGGCCCACGGGGCGAGGACCGTGTTGTGCCGACCGCGGGCCTTCAACGCCTCGCCGGCCGCTTCGAGTTCGGCGACGGCCTCCTTCGTGCGGCCCTTGGCGAGCAGCAGCCTTCCCCGTACCGAGCGGGCGTCGGGGATGACGATCGTGGTGGGGTAGTCCGGGCCGAAGCCGAAGTCCTCGGCGGCCTGCCAGGCGTGTTCGACCAGGCCGCGGGCGAGGAGCGTGTCGATGAGCATGCACACGGCGTCCCAGTGCATGGGCAGTCCGTGTCCGATGCGCTCGGCGAGGCGCACGCTCTCGCGGAGGTCCTCCTCGGCGCGCACCAGATTGCCTCGTCTGCGCTGGAGGTATCCGGTGAGGGCGTACGCGAAGGACAGGTGGCCGCCGCTCCAGCCGGCTTCGGTGAACGCGCGGCGGGCCTCGGTGAAGAGGCTGTCGGCCCGGTCCAGGCGGTCCGCGAAGGCGTAGCTCAGTCCGAGGAGGGCGGCCGGTTCGAAGCCCCAGGTGGTGTCCGTCCAGGACAGTCCTGCGGGGAGGCTGCCGTTGACGAGGGCCCGGTCGCCGATGGCGACGACGGACTCGGCGTCCTCGCCGATGGCCGTCGCGTCGAAGGCGCGGAGCATCAGCAGGGCCTGCTCGGTGGTGTTGCTGCCGTCGACCTTGGCGGCGGCCTCGGCGAGGCGCCGGGAGCGTCCGGGCCCGTCCTCCTCGACGGCGAGTACGCCCTCCCACAGGAAGTGCACGGTCTGCAGGCGCATCCGGTCGGGGCCCGACGGTGCGGCGGCGGCAGCCGCGGCGACCATCCGGCCCGCTTCGGCGGTCTGGTTGTTGTGGGTGAGTGCCTGCGAGAGCAGGAACACGGCGTGTGCCTGCTCGGCGACGTCGAGGCCCGGCTGGTCGAGGGCCGCCTTGAGGTGTTCGACGGTGGTGGCGGGTTCGCCGAGGTAGACGGCCTGGCCCAGTTCGTACCGCACCTGGGCGAGGACGGTGGGCAGCGGCGGCTCCTCCAGGGCCCGCTCCAGGCAGCGCCTGGCGGCGTCGGGCGCACCGACCGCGACGTACTCGCGGGCGGCGGCCCGCATCTGCTCGACCAGTTTGGGGTTCTCCTCCCTCGGTACGTCGAGGAGGTGCCGGGAGGCGGCGGCAGCGCCGTGCCCCGCGCTGGCGAGGACTTCGGCGGCGACGCCGTGCATGGCCTTGCGGAGGTACTTCGGGATGGCGTCGTACACGGCGCCGGCGATCAGCGGGTGGGCGAACTCCAGGTGCTCGTCCGCGCCGGTGAGGATACGGGCGTCGCGCAGCCGGTCGGCGGATTCGGCCGCGTCCCCGGGGGAGATGGACGCCAGTCTCGCGGCGAGCCGCAGCGAGACGTCGGTCTCCAGGATGGCGGTGGCGAACGCGAAGTGGGCGGTGGTCGTTCCCATCGCCATCAGCCGTTCCACCAGTCCCGGGGCGCGGGCGGACATGATCAGGGCGCGCAGGGAGCCCGCCGTGTCCTTGGCGCGGGCGAGCAGCTCCACCGTCTCGTAGAGGTTGCCGCCGGTGACCGCCCACACCTCGCGGCAGAACGGGTCGTCGGCGTGCTGGCCGAGCTCGCTGCGGGCGAACCGGGCGGTGGCGGCCGGGGACAGCGCGTTCAGGGCGACGGCGCTGCCGGTCGCCCTGGCCGTGGTGTCGAGGTCGCGCAGCAGTTCCGCGGTGTCGCCTTCGGCCTCGTTGGTGCGGTACGCGGCGACGAGCAGCACCGGCAGCCGGTTTCCGCGCTGGGCGAACCGGACCAGCCAGGTCAGCGTCTCCAGGTCGCTCCACTGGGCGTCGTCGACGACCAGCACGAGCGGGCGGTGCGCCTCGGCGAGCCTGCCGACCAGCACGTCCAGACCGTCCCTGACGCCCTGCGGGTCGGCCTTCACCTCGCTGTTGGGCGGTGCGATGCCGAGGGCGGGACCGACGCTGCCGTACCGATCGCCGAGGAGGTCACGGGCGGCGGCGTCCCCGGTGAGGGTGAGGGCGGGCTGCAGCAGGTGGCGTACGACGTGGAAGGGGACGGAGGTGACGGTCTCACCGCCGCGCGCGGACCAGACGGTGCAGCCCCGCTCGCGGGCGATCCGCTGGACCTCGCCGAGCAGGGCGGTCTTGCCGATGCCGGCGACGCCGCGGTAGACGAGGACGCCGCCGCGGGAGGTCTCCGCACACAGGTCGCCGATCGCCCGTGCGGCGAAGCCCAGTTCGTCCTCGCGCTCCAGCAACAGCGGTGCGGGGACCGGGTCTTGCGGCCGGGAAACACCCATCCCATCCCCCTTGCAGTATCGGAGCTCCGAGCCTAGCCCGGCGGGCCGGACACTGGCCAGACTCCTCGGTAATTCACCGGTACGGGCAATATTCCAGCCCGTCCGGCGTTTGAGGACGCGCGGCGCAGCCGGGCACGGGGCACAGCCCCGGACATCACCCCCGCCGCCCCGCCAGGGTCACCGCTTGCGGGCCACCCCCGCGTACAGCGGGATCGGCGCGTCCGCGCGTGGTTCGTCCCCGGCCGCGGCGAGCTCCGGATGCCAGTCCTCCAGCAGTACGAGGCCCGGCCCCGCCGGCACCAGGCCCTCGAAGAAGCGGGCGATCTCGGTGCGCGAGCGCGGCGCGAGGGTCACGCCCCCGGCCGCGTACATCTCGACGCCCCGCTGGACGCCGACCGGGTCGAGTTCCGGGGTGAGCTGGGAGAGGACCAGGTAGCTGCCGGACGGCAGGGCGTCGACGAGGTGCTTGACCAGCTCGTACGCACCGTCCTCGTCGGGCACGAAGTGCAGCAGGGCGACCAGGGACACGGCGACGGGGCGCGAGAGGTCGAGGGTGGCGGCGGCCAGGTCGAGGATGCGGCGGGGCGAGCGGACGTCGGCCTGGAGGTAGGCGACGGAACCCTCGGGGGTGCTGTGCAGCAGGGCCGCGGAGTGGGCGAGGACGACGGGGTCGTTGTCGGCGTAGACGACACGGGCGTCCGGGGCGGACGCCTGGGCGACCTGGTGCAGGTTGGGGGCGGTGGGGATGCCGCTGCCGATGTCGAGGAACTGCCGTATGCCCGCTTCGGCCGCCAGCCAGCCGGTGGCGCGGCGCATGAAGGCGCGGTTGCCGCGGGCGACGTGCTGGGCGCTCTGGTCCAGGGACATGATCTGCCTGCCGAGTGCCTCGTCGACGGGGTAGTTGTCCTTGCCGCCGAGGAACCAGTCGTAGACGCGGGCGGGGTGCGGCCTGCTGGTGTCGATGCGCGCACCGGCGGGGGCGCCGGTGGGAGCGCCCGTGGACGGGAGGGCGGCGGGCTCGGTGCCGGTCATGTGCAGGGGTCTCCTTGATCGGTGATCGTGCGTACCCGCCAACTCTCCTGTTCCGTCAGCCGGTTGTCAGCAGAACTCCCCCGTAGGAAACTCCGGCCACGACCACCCAGGCGCACAGTCCGAGCCCCGCGACGCGCCCGCCGGTGCGGGCCAGCGACGGGAGGTGGACGGCGCTACCGAGGCCGAACAGGGCGGCGGCGAGGAGGAGTTCCTGCGCGTGCTGCGCCAGGTCGAGCGCGCCGGTGGGCAGCCACCCGGTGCTGCGCAGCGCGACCATGGCGAGGAAGCCCACGACGAACAGCGGCACGATCGGCGGGCGCTTTTGGCCGGTGTCCGCCGAGGTCTGCCTGCGCCGCTTGCGTACGGACAGGGCGACCGCCGCGACCAGCGGTGCGAGCAGGGCGACCCGCATCAGCTTGACGAGGACCGCCTCGCCGAGCGCGCCGGGGCCCGCGGTCTGCGCGGTGGCGACGACCTGCCCGACGTCGTGCACACTGGCCCCGACCCACCGCCCGAATTCCGGGTCGGTGAGCCCCAACGGGCCGTGCAGCAGCGGGAGTACGGCGATTGCGAGCGTGCCGCACAGGGTGACGAGGGCCACCGAGGTGGCGGTGTCGCGCTCGTCGCTGTCGGTGGCCTCGGCGACCGCGCCGATCGCGGAGGCGCCGCAGATCGAGTAGCCGGTGGCGATGAGGAGCGGCTGGTCTCCCGGCAGTCCCATCTTCCGGCCGAGCCACCAGGTGCCGAAGAACGTCGCGGCGACCACCACGAGGACCATGACGACCGTCGCCCAGCCGATGCCCAGCACGTCGTCGAGGCTGAGCTTGAGGCCGAGCAGGACGATGCCGACCCGCATCAGCCGCTTCCCGGCGAAGGTCAGCCCGGGGCGCGCCGCTCCCCTCACCAGCGGACGCGCGAACGGCAGGTGTGCGACGACGATGCCGAGGACCACGGCCGCGGTCAGCATCGGCACGGCGGGCAACAGCAGGTGCACGCACCAGGCGAGCGCGACGCCGCCCGCGGCCAGCGCCAGGCCCGGCGGATTGCGGGGCCCCGCGGGGGCGGCGGACGGCGGGCGCGTGGGGCGTTGCAGCAGCGCCATCAGCGGTCGGCCGGGAGCGTGTAGACGCGGCGGACGCTGGAGCCGATGCGGGAGATGTCGGCGCCGTATATGTGCAGGGATATCGCGAGGTCGCCGCCGGCGTTCCAGACCCGGTGGATGTCGCCGGGCGGGGCGAAACCGCAGACCGCGCCCTGCGGGTTGACGACGTCCTCGGTGGCGACGAGCCGGGCGGCGGTGTTCTCGCCCGCGGGGACCAGCCGGTAGCGGCGCTCGCGCTCCTCACCGACGTGGACCCCGGTCGTGCACCAGGAGACGTGGTCGTGGACGGAGGTCTCCTGGCCCGGCAGCCAGACGAGGGCGACGATCGAGAAGCTGCCGTCGCGCTCGGCGTGCAGGAGGTGCTGGCGGTAGCAGGCGGGGTCGGACTCCTGCTGTTCGGCGGTGAGCAGGTCGTCCGCGCCGAGGTGCGGGGCGAGGCGTTCGCCGACGAGGTAGGCGGTGAGGTCCGGCGGCAGTCCGCGGCCGACGGCCTCGCGCACCGAGGCGACGAGGGCGTCCAGGCGGGCGGTCGTGCGCACGGCCGAGTAGGCGGTCGAAGTCGTGGTCATACGGGCAGCGTGACGCCGCTTGATCCATCACGTCCAACACCGATTCGTACGCCGTACCCCAAATTCTGCTAATGGGTTTGGGGTGGCGGGCACACCGGCCGGGGTGGCGGGTGCGCCGGGGCTCAGCAGCCGATCTTGTTGGCGGCGACCGTTCTGAGCTCGTCGAGCACGAGAGCGGTGGCCGGTATCCGCAGGTGTTCCCGCAGGACGTACGCGGAGACCTGGCGCTTGGAGGCGGGGGCGAGGGCCCGCCCGGTGACCTTCTCGTGGCGCAGGAAGTTCAGGACGAGGCCCGGCATCATCGCGATTCCGAGCCCTTCTGCGACCAGGCTCTGCACCACCAGGTTGTCGTCGGTGGTGAAGGCGATGTCGGGTGCGAAGCCCTGCTCCGCGCACTCGTGGAGGAAGTTGACGCGGCAGCGCAGGCACCCGGCGATCCACCGCTCCCCCGCCAGGTCGGCGAGGTTGACGGTACGGCGCCGGGTGAGCGGGTGCCGGGTCGGCAGCAGGACCAGGAGCTGGTCCTCAAGGAGCGGAACCTCCGCCACCTCTTCGGGTACCTCCTCGTCGAGGCCGGGATAGGTGAAGGCCAGCGTGATGTCGCACTCCCCGCGCACCAGCCGCTGGAGCGACTCGGGGGGCTCGTCCTCGCTCAGTTCGACCCGTACCCCGGGGTGCCCGGCGGCGAGGCGGGCCATGGCCTCGGGGATGAGGGTGGCGTTGGCGCTGGGGAACGCGCAGACCCGCACCCGCCCGCTGTGCAGCCGGGTCAGCGCGGTCATCTGCTGCTGGGCCGCTGACATGGTGTCGAGGATCGCGGTCGCGTGCCGGGACAGGGTCTCCCCCGCCTCGGTGAGACGCAGGCCGCGGCCGGCCCGGGTGAAGAGCGGGGTGCCGACGTCGCGTTCCAGTGCCTTCATCTGCTGGGTGATCGCGGGCTGGGTGTATCCCAGACAGCGAGCGGCGGCGGAATAGGAACCGGTCCGCACCACTTCGTGGAAGGTCTTGATGTGCCTCGAATCGAACACCGGGTCAGCATAGCCGGGGGTGCGGCCGTGGATCATAAGCAGAATTTGGGCTACCGCTGCGCGGGCTCCTCGGCCGCCACGACCCGGAATCCGATCCGTACGCCGGGCCCGCCGCCCCGCTCCGCGACGCGTACGGCGGTCTCGCCCGCCCGCACCGCCCGCACTTCCCACTCGCGGAAGCCCGGGTCGGACTCGTAGTCGACCGGGACCAGAGTCACCCGGGGCCCTTCCGCGACGGCCTCCGCCCAGCGCGCGGAATCCGTGAGCCGGAGCCGGGCGACGCCGCCGACGGCGAGGGTGACGGTGCGGCCTGAGTCGTCCTGGGTGAGGGTGAGGCGGGTGGGAGGCGTGGGGGTGGGGGGCGTGGTGGCAGCGGAGGACGTAGTGGCGGGGGGTGTGGCAGCGGAGGTGCCTGGCGCCACGGGGGTACGTGCGGCCGGCGGCCCGGAGTTCCCCGCCCCGCTCCCCGCCCCGTTCCTCTCCCCGCTTCCCGTCCCGTTCCCCGCGCAGGCGGTCGCCGCCACCCCGAGGACCAGGGTGACGGCGACCGCCGCCCGGCACGCACTGCGTACGCACCGGGCACCGCGTGTGCGCGGGGTCAGACGAGCGGGATGTTGATGCACGTCAGGATCTTCGCCTGCTTCGTCAGGGCCTGCCGGTCCGACGCCGGGTCCAGCCGTACCTTCTCCGCGTGTCGAAGGGCCGTCAGGAACGGGGTGTCCGCCTTGAGGTCGCCGTCCGTGTCGACCTTCTCGCCCGGCTCGAAGGCGCCGTTCGCGAAGTTCAGCCAGGCGCCGAGGAGTTGGCGGTCCACGGCCTTCTTCGCGTCGAAGAGGGCGGGCGCCAGGGTGCGCGTGGCCCGTGCCTGCGTCGAGATGTCGACGGTCTCCGAGAAGACCGCACTCGCGTGCTGGACGATCTTCAGGTAGCAGTCGAGGCGCTCCTTGCCGAGGCCGGTGAGGTCTCCGGTCAGGTACTTGACGTACCAGAGGTCCGCGAGGAGCGAGAGCGGTGCGTTGCCCTGGACGATCACCTTGACCTTGTCGGAGCCGGTCCCGCCGTCGTCGTCACGGGCGCCGAGGGACACGTCGTACAGGCACGGCTTCTTGTACGCGTGCGCCTGCGCGTCGGTGAGGTCGCGCGGCTGGACGCTCGGGCTGTTCGCCGGGTCCGGGTTCGGCGGGTTCACCAGGGAGCTGGTGACGGTGTCGGGGGTGCCGTCGCCCCACTTCCAGGTGAGGGTCTCGTCGTCGCTGCCGGGGTCGGTGACCCGCCCTGCGAGCTCGGGCCTGTCGTCGCCCGCGTGGACGACGATCGTCCTGCCGCCCGCGAGGTCCACTGCCTTCGACCTGTCGATGGTGACGGCGGGGTCGGCGTTGGCGACGGTGACCGCGGTCTGCTCGCAGGTCTGCGTGTCGTCGTCCTTGCCGCAGACCTTCACGGTGAAGGTGCCGTTGTCGCCGAGGACGGTGTCGGTGGAGAAGGTGAGGGTGGCGTCCGGCCGCCCGTTCTCCAACTGCCCTTCCAGGGGTACGGCCTTGCCGTCGCCGAGGTCGACGGTCGCGGTGAGCGGGTCGAGCCAGCCGGGGTCGGTGACGGTGCCGCTGACGGTGAGCTTCCCGCCCTCGACCGCCTGCCCCTTGACGGTGAAGGCGACCGCGGGGGCCACGTTGGTGACGGTCACGGTCGCCGTGTCGGTGCTCGATCCCGCGGCGTTGTCGACCCGCAGGCCCACGGTGTACGTGCCGTCCTGGCCGACCCGGTCGAACAGCGGGGCGGGGCCCGTCGCGTCGTCGTACGCGCCGTCGCCGTCGAAGTCCCAGGCGTACGAAGCGCCGCCGCCGGGCGAGGTGCTGCCGGAGGCGTCCAGCCGGACGTCCGCGCCCTCCTTGGTGGTGTACGGGCCGCCGGCGTTCGCGGTCGGCTTGCAGGTGGCCGGGAGGTCGGTGGCCGGGGTGGCCTGGTCCTGGGCGGAGGAGGAGGCGCTCGCGCCCATGCCGCGCTTGGCGAAGGCACCCCAGAGCAGGCACTGGTTGGCGCCGTTGTTGTTGGCGCGGTCGGCGGCCAGGATGCCGTCGCGGGCGTCCAGGAAGTCCGGCTTGGTGGGGGTCAGCTTCATTCCGTCGACCATGAGCTGCTCGTGCTGCGCCTTGCCGCCCGCCGCGCCGTGCGCGCCGACGAGGGCGGTGCGGGCCTCCCACATGGTGGTCGCCCAGATCTCGCCGTCGCGGTGGACCTGGCAGCCGCCGCCCCCGCAGAGGTCGCCGTAGGTGAGGGGGCTCTTGTCGTAGGCGTAGCGGCGCACGCCGGTCGCGGTGCCGGTGGCGTACTCGCCGTAGACCGGGTCGCTCCACATGGAGGTGGCGATGGCGTCGCCCCAGCCCTCGCCGAGTGCGCCGGTCTGGACGCCGCCGCCCATGGTGCCGCCGCCGACGAGGCGGTGCGAGAGTCCGTGGCTGTACTCGTGGGCGACGGTGTCGCCGTTCATGCCGCGGTGGGTGTTGAGCGGGCTGCAGGAGGTGCGGCCGACGAACAGCCGCATGGTGGGGTTCTGGCCGTCGGCGGGGGTGCCGAAGTTGGCGTTGCAGGCGCTGCTGCCGGAGGCGTTGTAGTCGACGTAGACCTGGACGCGGTCGCTGCCCTTGCCGCCGTTGCCGAGGTTGTCCTCCTGGAAGTTGCCCGAGGCCTCGTCGAAGCCGAGCTTGTACAGGAAGTCGTGCATGTTGTTGGTGTAGTAGAAGGCCTGGGTGACGACGGCGTCGCGGTCGGTGGTGAGGTCGGTGCCGCCGCTGGTGCGGAAGGCGTCGGTGAAGGGGTAGTTGAAGTGCTGGTAGGCGGGATCACCCGCGGCCGGGGTCTGCGGCTGGTAGCCGAGCGAGTCCTGGCCGGTGAGGTTCTGCGACACCTCGGCGTTGTTGCCGGTGGGCACGCGGCCCTCGACCCAGGAGCGGCCGAGACCGCTGAAGGGGACGGTGATCTGGCTGCCGGCGTTGGCGTTCTGCCCGGTGAAGACGCGGCCCTCGGGGCCCTCGTTGTGGCTGAGGTCGCTGCGGCTGAGGATCTTCCCGGACCCGGCGTCGACCACGGTGTCGTACATGTGGCCGTTCTCGGCGGTGAGTTGGGTGC
The DNA here is from genome assembly GCF_053610825.1 of Streptomyces sp. NPDC054863. Classification (NCBI taxonomy): domain Bacteria; kingdom Bacillati; phylum Actinomycetota; class Actinomycetes; order Kitasatosporales; family Streptomycetaceae; genus Streptomyces; species Streptomyces sp. NPDC054863. The sequence continues at coordinate 47,408 of NZ_JBSGZD010000018.1, forward strand.
GCCAGGCCGGTCGGGCGGTGCCGTCGGCGAGGGGCTGGACGACGCGGGTGGCGGTGGCGTCCCGGGCCGGTTCGGCGGTGCCGACGGAGGCCGCTGCGAGGTCAAGTGCCTTCGTTCGGTCGAGAGTTGCCGCACCGGCCGCACGCAGCCCCGGGATCAGACTCCCGGTGGCGGTGACGATGCGGCCCTGTTTGTCGACGGCCACCGAGAGCTGGGCTCCGTGGACGGGGACGCCCCGGTCGCTCTGGCCGAGGAAGACGTGCCGCACGCCGTTGTGCCGCGTACCGTACGACTTGACGACTTCGATGCCCGCGAGGTCGGCGGTGGAGAGTCCGTACAACTCGGCGTTCTCGCGCAGGTGGTCGAGGGCGACGGTGCGTGCGTCGGCCTTGCTCGCGCCGGTGAGGGCGGGGCGGCCCTGGGGGACGACGAGGCGCGGGGTGCCGGTGCGGCCCCAGCGGACCGCGGCGGAGTCCAACTCATCGGCAGCGGCGAGTTGTTCGGCGGACGGGCGGCTCTGCGCACCGTCCCGCACGTCGATGTCCGGGTAGGGCTGGTCGGGCTTCTGCTCGGCGGACTCCCCTGCCGTCGACGCCTGTTGCCCCGTGGCGGCGGAGGCGGCCGGTGCGGCCATGGTGGTGGCGGGCAGGGCGAGGAGCGCGGCTCCGACGACGAGGGCTCTGGCTCTTCGGGTTCTTCGCAGGCGTGCGGACGGCATCGCTCTCCCCCTGATGCATGGACTCACGGACTCGACCGGGCCAACGTACGTGAGCATGACAAGGGGGAGAAGGGGGCGGAGGGACGTGCGGGGCAGGCTGGCCGAAAGTGGCGTCCGCCTGCCCCTGTGACGTCAGTGGTGCGACGAGCCCTCGCTCTGCTCGCTGTGCCCACCGGGCCCGCTGTGCAGCGCCCGGTACTCCTCCGCGGTCGGCTTGGGTACGTACGTCCCCGGCCCGTACATGGCCTTCGCCAGGCGGGCCCGCAGCCGGTCGGAGCGCTTGACGGACCGCCGGACGCCGTTCGCGTCGACCACGGGCCCCACCCGGTACGGGACGGGCTGCTCGTGCGCGGTGAGGGTGTGCAGCTCGGCCTGACTGAGCGGGGTGTGGACCTCGACGTACTCGCCGTGCGGCAGGCGTTTGATGGTGCCGCTCTCCCTGCCGTGCAACGCCTTCTCGCTGTCGCGGTGTTGGAGCCCCTGGCAGATCCGCCGGGTGATGACGAAGGCCAGTACGGGCACGACGAAGGAGCCGATGCGCACGAACCAGGTGATGAGATTGATGGAGAGATGGAAGTGGGTGGCCCACAGGTCGTTGCCGCCGCCGATCAGCAGCACCCCGTACAGCGACAGCCAGGCGACGCCGAGCCCGGTCCTGGTGGGGGCGTTGCGCGGGCGCTGCGCGAGGTGGTGTTCGCGCTTGTCCCCGGTCACCCACGCCTCGATGAACGGATAGACCCCGATCGCCAGCATGATCAGCGGGAAGAGCGTGAAGGGGATGAAGACGCCGAGCTGGAGCGTGTGCCCCCAGGCGGTGATCTCCCAGCTGGGCATCACCCGGATCAGCCCCTCGGAGAAGCCGAGGTACCAGTCGGGTTGGGCGCCGGTGGAGACCAGGTCGGGCCGGTAGGGGCCGATCGCCCACACCGGGTTGATCGAGAAGGCCGCGGAGACGATCGCGAGCACGCCGAAGACGAGGAAGAAGAAGCCGCCGGCCTTGGCGATGTACACGGGCAGGAAGGGGGCGCCGACGACGTTCTTCTCGGTCCTGCCGGGGCCCGCGAACTGGGTGTGCTTGTGGTGGAAGACCAGGATCAGATGGGCGACGACCAGCCCCAGCATGATGCCGGGCAGCAGCAGGATGTGGATCGGATAGAGCCGCGCGATGATGTCGTCCCCCGGGAACTCGCCCCCGAAGAGGAAGAAGGCGAGGTAGGTCCCCACCACCGGAATCGACAGGATCGCCCCGTGCGCGAAGCGCAGCCCGGTGCCGGACAGCAGGTCGTCGGGGAGCGAGTAGCCGGTCAGCCCGGTGATCAGTCCGAGGAACAACAGCGTCCAGCCGAACAGCCAGTTGATCTCGCGCGGCTTGCGGAACGCCCCGGTGAAGAAGACCCGCATCATGTGCACGAGCATCGCGGCGACGAAGACCAGCGCCGCCCAGTGGTGGATCTGCCGGATCAGCAGTCCGCCGCGCACCTCGAAGCTGATGTCGAGGGTGGACTCGAAGGCCCGGGTCATCCGGATGCCGCTGAGCGGGGTGTACGCGCCGTGGTAGACGACCTCGGCGCTGCTCGGCTCGAAGAACAGGGTGAGGTAGATGCCGGTGAGGATGATGATCAGGAAGCTGTAGAGGCAGATCTCGCCCAGCATGAAGGACCAGTGGTCCGGGAAGATCTTGCGCATGTTGCTCTTGGCCAGAGCGAAGAGCCCCAGGCGCCCGTCCGCCCAGTCGGCCACCTTCTCGCCCCTGCCCGGCGGCCCCGGCCGGCCACCGCCGCCTTCGGTGAGCCCCTTGTCGCTGACCTCGCTCATACGACCCCCTCATACGGACCTTCAGAGTAGGCGCGTCGCCATACGGATCCAACAGACTTGACGACGCGGGGAGTTGATATGTGACGCGGCCGGTGGAAGCGCCTGGTGGCAGCCGGTGGACGTGGACTGGTGGCGGCCGGTGGACGTGGCTTGGTGGCGCCGGTGGGAGCGCCCCGGCGGCGGCCGGTTCCGCCGCCGGTCAGCCGAACGCGACCGCCGCGACCCGCGACGCCCCCACGGACACGAACTGGACCACCCGGCGGCCGTCCGCCAGCGTCACCCTGACGCCCGAGAGCGGTTCCGCCGTGTACGGCACCGTGCCCTTCCCGTCGACCGCCCCGTCGGTGAGCCGGTTGCGGACCAGGGCGACGTCCTTGTTCGGGAAGCCGAGTCCGGCCACCCCTGCGACATGGGTGCGGTCGAGGGAGAGCAGGGTCAGCTGGACGTGCGGCTGGTCGTACTGCCAGCGGATCCGGCCGGTGACCGTGTCGAGTCCGAGCATCCGCCCGTCCCTGATCTGCGTCGCCCTGACCTGGACGACGGCCAGGTCGCCCTCGGTGAGCACCGATCCGTCCACCTCGCCCCGGCCCGTGGTCATCAGTCCGTACGAGCCCTCCTTGGGGAGCTCGTGGTGCCGGGAGCCGGTGAGGTCGAGGACGAGCAGGGAGTCCTTGCTGCCGTTGCCGCCCCGGCCCAGACCGACGGTGACCGGCTCGGTGCTGAGCAGCACCGGGGTGACGATGTCCGCGGCCCCCTTCAGGGTGTGCCGCCAGCGGGTGCGGCCGTTGCGTGCGTCGAGTTCCCGTACGGTGTCGGCGCCCCGGTCCGCGCGGCCGGTCCCGGCGCCGCCCGCCGCGCACGACTGGAGGAGCACCACGGTGCGCGGGCCGACGAGGACGCTGCCCGGGAAACAGCCGTCGGTGCCGTCCTTGTGCCGCCAGACTTCGCGTCCGGTACGGGGGTCCAGCCCGACCACCGCGCCGTCACCCCTGGCCACCAGGGCCGTGCCCGCCATGCCGAGAGCGGTGCGCATCCCGGGGGCGGCGCCGACCCTGCGGTGCCAGAGCAGCTTTCCGGTACGGGTGTCGACGGCGCCGACCCGGTCGCAGGTCTGCTCGTCCATCCCGTCGGGTCCGTACCGGACGGCGCCGATTCCACCGGCGAGGGCGCTCGGTCCCGCGGACACCGCGCAGGTCTTCAGGCCGGGGGGCGGGGCGAGGGCCCACAGGGTACGTCCGGTCCGCGCGTCGAACGCGTGGGCGCCGAGCTGGTCGTGGCGTACGGCGGCCTTCGCGTCGAGCCAGCCGCCGGTCAGACGACGCTCTTCGCCACCGGCGGGCAGCTTCGCCTTCCACAGTTCCCTGCGGGCTCCGGCGGGCTCGACGGCGGTGCGGGTGTCACTGGCGGGTCCGGTGAGTGCGGGAGCGGGGGCAGCTCGGGTTGCGGTGGGGGTGGGTGTCTTCGGGGAGCCGCCGCCGGGGTTGTTCCAGAGGCGGGGGAGGAGGAAGGCGGCGAGGGCGACGAGAGCGAGGGCTGCTGCGGCGCCGACGAGGGTCACGGACCTTCGCCTCGTACCGGCAACTGCACTGTGACCGGGGGCCGTTGGGGTGTAGCAGTCGGCTCCGGCGGTGTGGACCGACGGCGGGTGGGGTGGGTTCAGGCGGTACGAGGTCGGTTCCGCATCGGTCGTCGCGGAGGTGTCGGGGTCGACCGACTGCGCGGCACGCGCCTGCGCGATCACCTCGCGGGGAGCCGGACGCGCTGCCGGGTCCTTCGCGAGGCAGTGCGCGACCAGGGCGCGCAACGACCCTGGTACTCCGTCGAGTTCGGGTTCCTCGTGCACGGTGCGGTACGCGACCGAGGCGCCGGGCCCTTCCCCGAACGGCTGCCGCCCGGTGGCCGCGTACAGCAGGACCGCGCCCAGCGAGAAGACGTCGGCGGCCGGGGTCACGGGCCCGGAGCCGGTGAGGTGCTCGGGCGAGGCGTAGCCGAAGGTGCCGATCATCAGCCCGGTGCCGGTGAGGGCGGTGGCGTCGGCGGCTCGGGCGATCCCGAAGTCGATGACGCGCGGCCCGTCCTCGGCGAGCAGTACGTTCGACGGCTTGAGGTCGCGGTGCACGATCCCGGAGCCGTGCACGACCACCAGCGCCTCGCCGAGTGCGGCGGCCAGGGTGCAGAGCCGGGTGTACGGCAGCGGCCCCTCCCGGGCCACGGCGTCGCTGAGCGAGGGGCCCGGCACGTACTGGGTGGCCAGCCACGGCGGGTCACCCTCCGGGTCCGCGCCGACCAGCGGCACCGTGAAGAAGCTCAACACCCTTCCGGCGGCGGCGACTTCCTGCCGGAAGCGGGCCCGGAACTCGGGGTCGCCGACGAGTTCCGCGTGCACCAGCTTCACGGCCGCCTGCCGTCCCTCGCGGTCCCGGCCCAGATACACCTCGCCCATGCCACCGGCCCCGAGCCGCCGCGTCAGCTCGTACCCGCCGATCCACTGGCCGGTCCGGCCCGCGCCGTCGTCACTCATCGGCCCACTTCACCCCTCGCCGGCCCGCGCCGTCGTCACTCATCGGCCCACTTCACCCCTCGCCGGCCCGCGCCACCGCCGCTCATCGCCCCGCGCCCGAGTGCGAGAACACCCGGGCCCCCTCGTCCGGGTCGAGTACGTCGAAGTCGACGGCGCGCCCGCCGCGCACGATCAGCCCGGAGAGGAGCACATGCTCCTCCCCCGTGTTCACCGGCGCCCCCGGGCCGGTCGGTTCGCCGTCCGCCAGTGCGAGCCGCAGCAGCACCGTGCCGTGATCCTCCTTGTCGCGGGCCGCCACGAGGACGCCCCGGTCGTCGACGCCCACGATCCCGGTGTCCTGCTCGGGCTGCCGGTTCCAGAGCACCCGGCCCGAGGGTGCGTCGAGGGCCACCACGCCCTTCCCGTAGTCGGCCGTCCCGTACTCGGCGACGATCGTGTTGCGCCAGCCCCGTGGGCCGAAGGTCCTGCCGCCGCTCCACAGTGCGATCTTCCCGAACGGCTGCTTCTCCTTGACGACCTGGCCCGGCCGACCGCGTTCGTCGAAGATCCGCAGGGTCCAGTCGTCGCCGCCGTTGCCGGTGATGCGGACGGAGACCGGGTCGGTGGTGACGACCGTGGCGTACATCTGCTCCTTGGGCAGTTCGCTCGTCCAGCGCACCGAGCCGTCCTTGGCGTCGATCTCCCGCACCCGGGCCCGCTGCTCCGCGCCGTCCCCGCAGAGTGCGGCCTCGACGACGGTGGCCCGGCCCGCCACCAGGTCGTTGCGCAGACAGCCGCCCGCGAACCAGGGGCGGCGCCAGACCCGCGTCCCGTCGTCGAGGCGGTGGGCGGCGGCGTCCGCCGGGGAGCTCACCACGACGCGGTCGCCGACGACGGCGACCGTGGTCTCCAGGTCGTGCTCGGTGGGGCGCCGTACGGACAGCGACTTCCACCAGACGGTCCTACCCGTGGCCACGTCGAGCACCACGAGCTGGTCGCAGGCCTTGAGCGGGTCGGGCCTGGTCCCGTACACCACGGCGATCCGCCGCTCCCCCGCACCTGCGGACCGCGCGGTCGCGCACGGGACCAGGCCCCTGCGCGGCGGCCTGGCGACCCACAGGAGTCGGCCGTCGGCGACGCGGAAGGCGCGTACGTCCTTGTCGTTGGCGCGGACGGTGGCCGTCGGAGTGAGCCAGGTGCCGAAGAGTTTGTGGGTGAACTTGCGGTTGGTGTGCCCGGTGCGCTTCTGCGCCCAGTCCTGCTGCCAGCTTCCCGACGCGGGTACCTCGCCGAGCTCGCTGACCGGTTCGCCCAGGGGGCGCATGGTGCGCGGGCCGAGGGGGTCGGTGACCTGGCCCCTCCTCGCCGGCGGCGGACCGTCGCCCTCGGGGAGGCGTTCCGAACTCTCCTTCTTCGAAGGGGGTTCGGTGGGTTTGTCCCCGGGAGCGAGCAGTAGTCCGCCCACCGTTCCGGCCACGGCGAGCCCGGCTCCGGCCAGCAGGAGCAGCCTGCGGCGGCGCGGGCCGAAAGTGCCGTGCGTACGGGAGCCGAGGCGCAGGCCCGACAGCGGGCGGCGGGGCAGCCGGTGGCCCGTCAGCCTGGCCACCGCCTTCGGGTCGGGTCGCACCTGCGGGTCCTTCGCCAGGCAGGCGGTGAGCAGTGGAAGCAGGTCTTCCGGTGCTCCGGCCAGGTCGGGGTCCGCATGGACCGTGCGGTAGCCGACCGCGTCGGTGGCGCCCGTACCGAAGGGCGGGCGGCCGGTCGCCGCGTGGGCGAGGACCGCGCCGAGTGCGAAGACATCGGCGGCCGGGGTGGCGGCACCGTGGGTGAGGAGTTCCGGGGCCGCGTATCCGGCGGTGCCCGGTGCGGTGCCGGTCGCGGTGAGGCGGGTGCCGTCCAGGGCGCGGGCGATACCGAAGTCGATGACCCGGGGCGGCCCCATGCGCGCCATCAGCACGTTGGAGGGCTTGAGGTCACGGTGTACGAGACCGGCCCGGTGGACGGCGTCGAGCGCCCCGGCGAGCGCACCGCCCAGCCTCCGTAACTCCGCCTGCCCCAACGGGCCGTCCCTGTCGAGGAGTTCGGCCAGATTCGGCCCCGGTACGTACTCGGTGGCGAGCCACGGCGGGGTGTCGCCTGGGCCCGCGTCGAGGAGCGCCGCCGTGTACGGTCCGCGCACCGCAGCGAGTGCGGTGGCCTCGCGGGCGAACCTGGCCCGGAACTCCGGATCGCGGGCCAGGAACCCGTGCACGACCTTGAGCGCGGCGATCCGCCCGGCCCCGTCATGGGCGACGTACACCTGCCCCATCGCACCCTGCCCGAGCAGCGGCCCGGTCGTCCAACTCCCGTATGTGCGTGCTGAGTCGGCCACGCTCAACCCCCGATGGTGTGGCCCGAATGTCATGACTTGGGACGTGCGTCCGTCTCGGACGGTTCCCTGCGCGTGAGCGTGGCGCGTGGTCGTGGCGCGTGATCGTGGCGACCGTAGGGTGGCCGGTACGGGAACGGAGTGCGGGACGAGGAGGATGCGTGTCGGGGAGCACGGAGGGCGGGGACTGGATACGGGTGCCGGTCGGGGAGGGTGCGACGCGGTGGGCCGCCCGGGGCCGGTGTTGTCGGGTGCTGCTGGTGGTGCACAACGTGACGGCGGCGACCCGGCTGCTGGATGTGCTGCCGCTGTTCGACGACGATCTCGGGGTGCAGCTGCTGGTGACCTGCCCGGGGTCGTCCGCGTTCCGGGCCGGGGTCGCGGAACTGTTCGCGGAGGTCGGGGTTCCCGAACTGCCGTGGGAGCAGGCGCTCGCGACTCCGGTGGACCTTGCGATATCAGCGAGCTTCGGCGGCGAACTCCACCTGCTTTCAGGGAAGTTGGCCATCCTGTCGCACGGGGTTGGCTACACTAAGAAGCTGGCGACACCGGACACCGGACACCGGACACCGGACACCGGACGGCTTGCGGCCGGGGCCGCGACAAACCCAGGTGCCGCTTCGGCGCCGCCCACCTTCGGCCTCTCCCCCGGGTGGCTCCTCCACGACGGCGTCCCGATCGCCGACGCGCTCGTCCTCTCGCATCCCGAGCAGCAGGACCGGCTCAAGGACGTGTGTCCCGAGGCGGCCCACACCGGCATCCTCGCCGGTGACCCCTGTTTCGACCGGATGCTGGAGGCCCGCCCCTACCGCGAACGCTTCCGCCGGGCGCTCGGTGTGCGCCCCGGCCAGCGACTGATCGTCCTCAACTCCACCTGGAACCCCGAGTCCCTCTTCGGCGACGGCGGCGCCGAGGACCTGCTGCCCGCCCTGCTCCCCCGGCTGACCTCGGAGCTTCCCGCCGACGAGTACCGGGTCGCCGCCGTCCTGCACCCCAACATCTGGTACGGGCACGGGCCCGGTCAGGTCCGTGCCTGGCTGGACCGGGCGCGCCGGGCGGGGCTGAGCCTGGTGGATCCGCTGCACCACTGGCGGCAGGCGCTCCTCGCTGCGGACGCGGTGCTCGGCGACCACGGGGCCGTTTCGTACTACTCCGCAGCCCTCGGCACACCTGTCCTGCTCGGCGCCGCCCCGCTCGCCGGCCTCGACCCGGACTCCCCGGTGGCCGAATTCGTCGCCGGTGCGCCGCGCCTGGACCCGGAGGGCCCGCTCGCACCCCAACTGGATCGACTCATCGCCGCACACCGGCCGTCGAACGAGGCCGCGGAGTTCACGACATCGGCCCCCGGAGAGTCGGCGGCCCTGCTGCGCAGGCTCTTCTACGGGCTGATGGACCGCCCCGAACCGCCGGACGCACCCACCGCCTCCTTCGTACCGCTGCCGCGGCCTCCGTACGAACCGGCGCGGCGCACCGCGCCCGCTCTGGTCGTCACCCGGCCGACCGGCCGGCCCGGTGAGGTGGCCGTCACCCGATACACGGACCCGCGCGGCCGGCCGCTGGAGTCGGGCGGCGACGTACACATGGCGGTGCACGAGGACGTACGGGACCCGGAACGGCTCGCGCTCGCGGACGTGATCCACCGCGAGGGCGCACCGGACGACCCGGTGCTCGGGGGTCCGGCGCGGTGGACGGCCGAGGTGCTGGAGCGGTTCCCGCAGTGCGGGCTGGCCGCATACGTCACGGGGGTCGACACCTGCACCGTGCGCACCCGGGAGGGCGCGCTGTGGCGCCTCACCGGGACGACCGGCGCGGACCCGGCTCTGTACGCCTGCGCGTGGTACGCCCTGTTGGGGGCCGGGGCATCCGGCTTCACGGTGCGGACCGGGTCCACCTCTCACCCGGTGAGGGTCACTCCGGGCTGACGCACAGGTCGCGCAGGCGGTGCAGATAGGCCAGGTGGTACTCGGCCTGTTCATGAGCCAGGACGGTGATCGCCTCGTCGATCAGCGGCAGCGCCGCCGCCCGGTCCGCCTCGCTCGCGGCCCTCGTCCCGTCGACGTAGGTACGGGCGAGGTCGGTGAGCGTGCGGGCGGCGTTGTACGCGTCGGCGCTCGTGCGGAAGTATCGAAGCGCGGCGCCCAGCCATTCACGCCCCTCTTCACGCCGGTCGAGGCCGGTGAGCGCCCGACCCCGATGGCGTTCGAGCAGGGCGAGGGCACGGGGCAGATCAGCGGCCCCCTCGTCGTCCGGTCCGATGGTCCGGTAGAGGGCGTACGCCTCCTCGAAGAGGTCGTACGCCTCTCGCAAGCAGGACGGCTGCCACTGCGCCAGCCGCACCAGTCCCAGGCCCTCGACCGCCGAGGCGTGCCCTCGCACATGCCCGGCCGCGCTCTCGTCGCGGGCGGCGGCCCGCAGTTCGCGTTCGGCCTCCTCGTACCGCTCAAGTGCCGTGAGAGCAAAGCCCAGTTGGGCGTGCATCAGTCCGGCGGTACGGGTGCCGGGGAAGTGCGTGTCGGCGGTGCGGGCGCCGGTGTGGAGCGCGGGCAGCAGGACCTCCAGGTGACCCGCCTTGAGCTGGAGGGGCCACAGTGCCCGCACCAGTCGGCACACGGTGTCCGGGTGGCCGTAGCCGTCTGCGGCGGCCACGGCTGCGGCGAGGTTGGCCGCTTCGGCAGCGAGTGCGGCGACGGCGTCACCGGGCTTCTCGTACGTCAACGCATCGCTGGTGAACGGGGGTTGGGGAGGTCGCCAGCTCTTCTCCAGGGCAGCGTGGGCGGTCGGCTCGGCAAAACGCAGGAACTCTTCCAGGACGCGCACAACAGACGCCGAGCACACCGCCGGCCCGTCCTCACGGCCGGCCGCCTGCTCGGCGTGATCCCGCACCGAGGGCCGCTGCCGGTAGCCGCCCTCGGGAAGTGCGTCGAGGAGCCGGAGCCCGGTGAGTACATCGAGGGCGCGGGCTGCCTCCGCCACCGTGAGGTTCGTGGCGCGGGCGGCGAGTGCGGCGGTGACCACCGGCCAGGGGCTCAGCCCGACCAGGCGGTGCACCCGGGCGGTCACCGGGTCGAGAGAGCGGTACGCGTGCTCGACGGCGACGGTAACGGGGTTGCGTTCGGCCATGGCGGGTAACGGGGTCCTCTCCGTGCGGGGCTGCGGCACGTAGGCGAGCCGGGGCGCTGCGGACAGCACCGCGTACGGCGAACCGGCGCAGTCGGCGATCACTGTCGGCAGTACGGTCCGTGCGGCGTCGACGGCGGGCCGACCGACCATCGCCACCAGGAGCCGGTGAACGTACTTGTCGGCGAGCGGCCCCACGGGAATCCGCAGCGCGGGCAGCGCGAGGAGCGGGTCGCGGGAGGTCACTACGGTGACCACCCTCGGCGCGGTCGCGATCAGGTGGCGCACCTGGGCGGCGGACGTCGCGTGGTCGAGTACGACGAGCAGGGCGAGACCGGCCACGGTGCGGCGGAAGGTCTCGGCCCTGCGCTCCACCGAGGGCGGTATCTCCTCGTCGGGGACGCCGAGTTGGTGCAGTGCCTCGCGCAGGGCGAGGCCCGCGCCCATGCCACCGTTCGGGCCGCTGCGCAGGTCGAGATAGATCTGCCCGTCCTTGAAGCGGTCGGCCTCGCGGGCGCCGTAGAACAAGGCGACCGCTGTGGTGCCGATGCCCTCCGGGCCGTGCAGCAGGGCCACCTTGGGGCGGCCGTCGGGCTTGCGGGAGGCTTCGCCGTCGAGCAGTTTCAGCACTCGCTGACGGTTGATGAAGTCACGTGAAGCGGCCGGGAGTTGGGGTGCCGACCGGGCCTCTCCAGACGTCCGTACGGTACGCGCGAAGGCGTCCCAGTCCCTGGCGAGTCCGGGGTCGCGCCGTATCGCCTCGTACAACTGCACTGCCAGTTCGTCGAGTTGACGCCGGCTGATCGGCGCCGACACCTCGCGGCCGAGGGTGCGCTGGACGAGCCCGCCAGCCGACTGCCAGACCCACTTCCCCGCCTCGGACGCCGTTCCCGCCCCTACCGCGCCCAGCACGGACGAAATCGCCCCCACCGAGATGAGATCAAGCATCAGACACTCCCCGTCGTCCACACTCTCGCTCCGTCAACCGTATCGACAGGAGTGGCCCATGCAACACCGCGTCCGCGCGGCAGGGTTGATCGGGCCGCCACGGGCCGCCGTAGGGTGGCAGGGTCAGCACAAAATCCAAGGTCAGGAGGGCCACACGTGTCGGAGAGCGGCGACGTCAAGGCGGCGGTACGGGCCAGGGTCGAGGAAGTGCGTGAGGAGCTCCTCTCCCTCGGCCGTCGCATCCACGCGCACCCGGAGACCGCCTTCCAGGAGCACCGCGCCGCCGCGTGGTGCGCGGACGTGCTGCGCGGGCACGGGTTCGCCGTCACCGCGCCCGCGTACGGGCTCGACACCGCCTTCGAGGCGAGGATCGGGTCGGGTCCCGTGACGGTCGCGTTGGCCTGTGAGTACGACTCGCTGCCCGGGATGGGGCACGCCTGCGGGCACAATCTGATCGCGGCGGCCGGCGTGGGCGCGGCCTTGGCGCTGGCTCCGTACGCCGATGAACTCGGTCTGACCGTAAGGGTGTTGGGCACTCCGGCCGAGGAGAGCGGGGCCGGGAAGGCGCTGCTGCTGGATGCGGGGGCGTTCGAGGGGGTGGACGCGGCGATGATGATCCACCCGTGTCCGTTCGAGGTGGCGGACTTCCGGTCGTTCGCGATGGGCTCGCTGGACGTCACGTACACGGGGAAGTCGGCGCACGCGGCGATGAACCCGCAGGACGGGCGGAACGCGGCCGACGCGCTCACCGTGGCGCAGGTGGCGCTGGGGCTGCTGCGCCAGCAGTTGCCCGGGGAGTGGAAGGTGCACGGCATCGCCACCGAGGCGGGGACCGCGCTCAACGCAATCCCGGAGCGCTCCCGCGCCGCGTACGCGCTGCGGACCCCGTCGGTGGAGGAGCTGCGGGAGCTGCGCGGCCGGGTGGAGGACTGCTTCCGGGCGGGCGCGCTGGCCACCGGGTGCGGGATCGACCTCGTGCAGCCCTCGCCCGACTATCTGGACTTCCGCTCCGATCCGGAGCTGGTCGCGCTCTGGTCGGCGAACGCGCGGGAGCTGGGGCGGCCGGAGCCGCAGGTGCGCGGTCCCTTCGCGTCGACCGACATGGGAAACGTGTCGCACGTGGTGCCGTCGATCCACCCTGTGCTCGACATCGGCAGCGGTACGGCAGGACCGCACCAGCCGGAGTTCACGGCTGCCGCCGCCACTCCCGCCGCCGAGCGGGCGATGCTCGACGGCGCGGTGGGACTGGCGTGGACGGCGGCGGACTTCGCGCGCGGCCGGCAGGTCAGCCGACGGGCGTGAGGCTCGCGGCCCCGGCGGTCGGTACGACGATGGGCGAGCCGTCGCCCGGGGCCCGGAGGATGTCGGCTTCGATGCCGTACAGCTCCTTGACCAGGGCGGCGGTGACCACCTCGCGGGCGGGCCCGTGGGCGACGACGCGGCCCTCGTTCATGGCGACGACGGTGTCGGCATAGCGGGCGGCGCTCGCCAGGTCGTGCAGGACCATGACGACGGTGCGGCCGGCCGCCGCGACCTCCCGCACCAGGGACAGGACTTCGACGGCGTGGCCGAGGTCGAGTGCGCTGGTCGGCTCGTCGAGGAGCACGATCGGGGTCTCCTGCGCGAGGACCATCGCCAGCCAGCAGCGCTGCCGCTGCCCGCCCGAGAGCTGGTCCAGGCGCCGTTCGGCGAGGGCGGTGGTGCCGGTGGCCTCCAGCGCGGCGCGCACCGCCGTCTCGTCCTCGCGGGACCACTGGCGGAACAGGCCCTGGTGCGGGTGGCGTCCGTACCGTACGAGACCGGCGACGGTGACCGCCTCGGGGGCCTGCGGGGACTGGGCGAGCAGCGCGATGCGGTGGGCCGCCTTGCGCTGGGTGAGCTGCCAGACGTCCGCGTCCCCGGCCCGTACGGTGCCCGACTCCGGCTTGTGGAGGCGGGCGACGGCGCGCAGCAGGGTCGATTTGCCGCAGCCGTTGGGGCCGACGATCGCGACGACCTGCCCGCTGGGAACGGTGAGGTCCACGGCGTCGACGACGGGGTGGCCGGGGTAGCCGGCGGTGAGCGCCTCTACGGTCAGTTCCACGAGGTCAGGCCTTTCCGGTCTGCGAGGGGCTGGCTGACTTCTTGGGGCCGGCTGACTTCTTGGGGCCGGCTGGCTTCTTGCCGAAGAGGACCCACAGCAGGAAGGGCCCGCCGAGGACGCTGGTGACGACTCCGACGGGGATCTCCACCGGGGCGATGACCCGGCCGAGCGCGTCCGCGCCGCCGACGAGGGCCGCGCCGACGAGCGCCGATCCGACGATCGGCACCCGGGTGGGGCCGCCGAGGCGTGCGGCGAGGACCGGGGCGGCGAGCGCGACGAAGGCGATCGGGCCGCCGATGCCGACGGCGATGCCGGACAGGGCGACCGCGAGGGCGAGCGTCACGGCCCGTACCCGGGCGACGTTGACGCCCAGGGTGGCGGCGGTGTCGTCGTCGAAGCGCAGGAACTGCAGGCGGCTGCCGGCGACGAGCGCGAGCGGCACGAGGACCAGCAGGAGGAACGCGAGGGGTGTGCCGACCGCCCAGTCACGGCCGTTGAGCGAGCCGACCGTCCAGAGGAAGACGCCGCCCGCCGTGTTGT
>NZ_JBSGZD010000019.1:0-60468 GCF_053610825.1 Streptomyces sp. NPDC054863
CTCCCGGTGGGGTCCGGTACCCGGGGGTGTGCGTCAGGAGAAGACGACTGAACGCACGGTGAGGCGTTCGGAGCCGCCTCCGGTGCGGGGGCGCAGGGAGAAGTAGGCCTCGCCCTGGCAGTCGGCCTCGGCGAAGACCACCGCTGTCGCATCGGTGCGGTTCTTCGGTGAGTGGGCGGGGGGCAGGTCGTTGGAGTCGGCGCCGTGGAGGTTGATGCACTGGTCACTGGGCGGGCTGTTGAGGAAGCCGACCGCCTCGTAGCCTTCGTCGGTCAGGTAGGTGTACCGGAACTGCCCCTCGGCGGCCTGGGCCGAGGCGGGGAGGGACAGAGCGAGCGTGAGGGCTCCGAGCGCGGCAGCGGCGGAACGGCGAAGACGCATGAGGAAGGCTCCTGGGACAGGGGTGTACGGAGAGCCTGAGTCTGTCCAATGGGCGCGGCCGGCGCCCGCAACTGGCCGGGGACGACGGCCTGCTGTACCCCGTTCAGCCCTCTGAGTCCCAGTGCATCCGGGGCTGACGTGGCGCCGCCGGACAGCGTCGGGCGCGTGCCGGAAACGCCCTGCCACGGCGAGCGGGCCGGTCGCCCTCGGACTGCTGCAGCCGCGCCGGTGCCCGCGGTCTGACCGCGGCTGCCGACGGCGGCGCCGGGGTCCGCGTGCGGTCAGACGTCGCGGTGGTTGCCCTGGGTGTCGCAGGGCAGTTCCTGGGGGGTGTGGTGGGCGAGGAAGTCGCGGGTGGCCTGGCGTTCGGCCTCCTCGGTCGCGGTGGGGTGGACGTTGATCATTCCGCCGAGGGGCCGGTCGACATGGCGGATGATGCACAGCGTGGTGGTCAGCAGGGCGGTGATCAGCGACAGAGTGACGATCTGCCCGCGGTCCCCTGGGTCTGGCGCTCTTCGCGTTCCTCGGAGCGCTTGTGGTCGGCGCTGACGAGCAATCCCGAAGACCGGTTTGCCCGCGACCTCGTGGAAGACGCGGCGCAAGTCGGTCGACCACACGCTGGGGCGGGTGAACTGTCCCCGTCGGCCATGGCGGGCCAATCCTGGGTGTACACCGCGCGGGCGCAACAGACGGCGTCGGCCTGGACCTTGGTGCGTTGGGCAGCGGGGGCTCACTCGGCGCTCTCCACCAGCTGGTCCAAGGCGCGGTCCTCGCCGCGGGAGGCGACCGCGGCCTTGCCGTAGGAGCCGTTCGCGGTGACCAGCACGAACGCCAACAGCAGCACGGTCAGGGTCAGGAGAGGGCCGACGAGTTCTTTCACGGCCATTCCCGCGTCGTCGTCCTCGGCGATGAGCCGGAGCCGCAGATACCGGTTGGTGGCCAGACCGCACAGCAAGGCCCAAAGCCCGACAACGATGACAAGAAGTATGACCGGACATCTCCAACCGGGGCAGGGGCCTCGAAAGTTCGGGGCCAGAACTCCATTCCCCCCTTCCGTCCGTCTCCCTGAACAGCAGAAACGTCTCCGCTGCCCCGAACGGAAGATGCCCGTTTCGCCAGCAGGGCCCTCAACTCCGGGTGTCGCAGCGGCTGGTGGGCAGAGTCGCTCGGGCCCCCGAGTGCACCGGTGCACGCGCCTCACACAACCGGCCGACCAGCGGCGCGTGCCGACACGTTGGAGCGCGCCCTCGACGAAGGGTCAAATCGGATCATGCATCACATAACTCGGTATACCTGCACGCTTCGAGGTGGTGCTCCCGCTAGGAAGTGGATCTCCTTCTACCCTGACCGAGGAGCCCCCCCGTGCTGCGTCGTCGAAGCGCACGTGCACCGCGAATAACGGCGTACGCCCGTACCGCGCCGCCTCTACCGTGCTTGCAGCGCCGCCCTGGCACGGGTGATCCGCGGTTCGTTTCGGCGCTCCCTAAGAGGTCAGGCCAGGAAGGGCGGCCGGGGGGCTCAGTGGGTGTCAGCCGATGACGGGGGTGTGTGAGACGCGGTGGCGTTGGTTCTCGAAGATGCGGACGCGGTCCTCGCGGAGGTCCATGGTGACTGCTGCTCCGTAGGGGATGACCGTGACGGTGAGGTCGGGCCGTTCCTGCTCGATGACGCTCTTGGCATGGGCGGACTTCTTGCCGACGAGTTCGGGCCACTCGCTCTTGCCGCCCTGACCGCCGAGACCGGCCTTGAGATCATGGTCTGCCGCATGCCGCCGGGCACCTCGAAGTGGAACAAGATCGAGCACCGGCTGTTCTCCCACATCTCCATGAACCGGCGTGGCCGCCCACGGACCAGCCGCGACGTCATCATCGACAGCATCGCAGCGACCCCCACCCGCACCGGGCTGACTGTTCACGCCGAACTCGACCCCGGCACCTACGGCACAGGCATCAAGATCACCGACAGCGACATCGACGCCCTGCCTGTCACAGGCACCGCTTCCACGGAGACTGGAACTACACCCTGCGGCCTCGACCCGACGTGACCGCCGCGGTCCAGAGCCCGCCGCCGGCCAGCATTTCCTCCCCGCAGCCCTGCACCGGCTCTCTGCGCAGCCCAGAACTCACCGGCATGCCCGAACCTGCGCTGGACGAGCTCATCGGCCAACTGCCACAGCCACTTGCGGAGTTGCGTGAGCGAGCCCGGTTCCAACAGCGAGGAGACGAGCGGGTCCGTGCTCGTGGGGCAGGGGGCCAGGACAAGCTGACCACCTCAAGCAGGGTGCCGGCCACCGTGCTCCACCGACGCAAAATCGGCACCCGAGACCTGCTGGCTCAACTCTTCGGAGTCAACGGCAGCACCTCACCAGGGCCATTCACCAAGTCCAGCCCCTCCTGGCCGAGCACGGCCGTACCAACAGCATCCCCACAAAGATCAAACCGGCACGTTAATTTCCGTCAGGCCCTTAGCGGTACCGGATCAAGTGCAGGGCCAGCAGTCCCGTTTCGTCCGGTACGAACGGTTCGTCCGACGAGCCGTCGACGAGGACCACCCCCGATTCCGTGGTCAGCGCCGTCACCAGCAGGCCCACCGCCTCGCGGCCCCGGCCGTCCGTGCGGCGGGCCCAAAGCAGGGAGCGCGCGCCCGGCGGGAGCGTGTCGGCTGCCGTCACCGCGGACTGCCAGGTCCGGTGGTCGGACGTGGCGAGCACGGGGCCCAGCTCGTTCAGCGTCGGCTCGAACCAGTACGCACGGCCGGGCGCCGGCGGCAGCGGGAAGGCGTCCGTGCCCACCTGGCCGCCCCGGTCCCAGTGAGCCAGCCAGGCCCACGGCATGGAGTTGGGCAGATGGAACGGGGCCGTCGGCTCCTTCGGCACGACGACCGTCGCGTCCAGCGGGACGTCCTGCCAAAGCCCCTCGCGCAGATGCCGCCGGGTGTCGCAGGAGAACACCCAGCCGCGCTGCGTCTCGTCGCCGGGTCCTGGCTCGACCAGCTCGACCTCACCGCCGTACGCACTGTCCAGCCACTGCCGTGCCTTGTCGCGTGCCGCCTCGAAGTCGAGCGCGTCCCGTTCCCAGGGCGCGCGGTCCTGCTGCGGTACGGCGCGGAGGAGGAGCAGTTCGCGCACGTGGTCGGTGTCCAGCCGGGCCAGTGACGAGGTCAGGCCGTCGAGGAAGACGACCTGCCCCTTGTTGTTGTGGGCGTAGAGCAGGTTCCCGGTGATCTCGTGGCCGCCGGCCTCACGCCGTACCCACACCACTCCTCGGGTGTCGGGCCCCGTCTCGGCCATCGCCTTGACCGCGTCGTCCCAGCTGCTCACAGGTACGGGTACGAACTCCGGGAAGTAGCGCCGCCGCAGCCGGCTCCACCAGCCGGGTGCCTCGTCGGAGGGCTGCCACGGCAGGGGTGTCGACGGGCCGCCGCCGATCATCGCGTGCAGCGTGACGAGGCATCCGCGGGCGTTGATGCGGCGCGGCTGGTGTGCCGCGCGGGCGAGGGCCTCGTCCTGCGACGCCGCGGGGGCGAGGTCCTGGAGCGGGGCGCTCGGCGACGGGTGGAAGGGCCGGCTGCCGTCCTTGGGCACCACGACGGACGCGGCGAGCATGGGCGTCTGCGGGTACCCCGGCTGGTGCAGGGTGCGGCAGGCGAACAGCCATCCCACCGGAGTCTCGTGGACGGGCTCGGGGACCTGGAGCTCGACCAGCCCCTGGTAGGTCTCGTTCAGCCAGGCCGCTGCGCGCGGGGAAGGACTCATCACGGTTGCTCGTTACTCCTTGGGCGGCCAGTCGCCCGAGGCGCGCCGGCTCATGTAGTCCTCGACCGGGAACACACTGGGGGGGAAGTGGGCCTTGCTCCCGTCGTGCGGAACGACGACGACGCTGGTGACCGGTGACTGCAGCCAGTCCCCGGAGTCGATGTGCTCCTGGAAGTCGAAGCGGACCACCCAGCCGTAGGGGTGGTCGACGCTCCGCTCCGGAACCATGACCAGGGAACCTGCCTTCTCCGGATAGACCCGCTGGAGAAGCACGGCGGCAGCGTCCACCGCTTCGGCTCTGCTGAGCATTTACGGAACCCCATTCTTGTACGGGACGTGCATGATTTCCTTGACGTTTCTCTCCAGGGTGCCCAGTGCTCCGCTCTGCCCGTCGAGGAAGGCGACGCCGTGCGGGGTGTTCACCGCGTTGAAGAAGTGCCCGGAGTCACCGCGTCCGATGAAGACCGCGCTTCGCGCGCCCTCTCCTCTGGCCTGGAGATCGCGAATGACGTCATCGTAACTGTCGGCCCTGTGCCAGGCGGTCGACGGATCCTTGACCCCGAGCTGCCCCACGTCCAGGTGGCCGGGGCCCTCGCGCCGTGCCGCGCTGACTTCGACGCCGTCCAGCCGGCGGTCCACCGTGATGGTGGTGTGCGCGCAGTTCTGGGTGTAGCCGTCCTCCCAGCGGTTGTTGATGTCCTTGAGCCACGGGTACTGCTCGTCGACGAATTCCTTGGCCCTCTTCGGGTCCACGGAATCGGCGTGGATGGCCTTTTCCTTGACGTGGTCCGTGGACCGGGCCAGGTCGCTCCAGTCCTTCGGGGCGCCGCCCGCCAGTTCGTCGGCGGCCTTCGCCCCCTTGGTGGCCGCGTTGGAGGCGGCGGCCTCGATGCCCTGCTTGGCACCGAGCCGTGCGCCACTGCGGGCGAGCCCCGCGCCCTTGGTGCCGATGAGTTCGGGGATGAGGCGGCCGACGAACTCGGAGGGGTCCTTCTTGAAGCCGTCGACGGCGGCGGTGACGATGCGTTCGGGGTGGGCGGCGGTGGAGACGAGACCGGAGAGCGTCATGCTGACGTTCTGCAGGTACGCGGCCGGGTGCGTGAGGTTGTAAGGGTCCGTCGGGTTGAGACCGCGTACGAAGTTGGCCAGGCCCGCGGTGCCCTTGAGCGCGCCGCCGACGACGTGGGTGAGTTCGGTGTTGACCGCCTGGAAGCCGTCGACGACGTTGTTGCCGAGCCGGTCGAGGGGCGGGGGCTCGGCGGGGGCGTGCGCGAGGGCCTCCTTGACCTTGGCCCTGGCCTCGGAGGCCGCGGTGTTGCGCTGGTTGCGGGCGTTGCCCAGCTTCTCCCTGGCCGCCTGGATGTCGGACTTGCCGGGGTCCTGGAACGGTTCCGGCACCGGTCCCGGGTCCTGGTCCGCCTTGATCTTCGCGTTGTAGGCGTCGATCTTCTTGTTGTACGCCTCCACCGCTTGCTCGGAGGCCTTCTTGCCCTTCTTGTACAGCTCGATGGCTTCCTTGGCCTGGTCCTGGGCCCACTTGACCGTGCCCGCGTAGGCGTCCAGGGCGCCGGCCGCCTTCTCGCAGGCGTCGGAGGCGTGCAGCCACTTGGTGGGGTGCATCGAGAACTTGCCGCGGAAGGCGTTGGCGCCCTTGCCCAGCCAGTTGCTGGAGTCGACCTTCTTCATGCCCTGGCCGACGTTCTCGAAGGCCGTGTGGAAGTCCTTGAGGTGCTTGCCGCTCCTGCGGATCTTCGTGGGGTTGCCGTGGACGAGTTCGTCGGCGTCCTCGGTTTCGCCGAGCTGCTGTTCGCCGGGGGTGGCACCGAGGTCGGAGGCGACCCCGTCGCCCCAGTCCTCGACGGCGTCGGCGGCATCGTGCAGACCGACCTTGTCCAGCCCGTCGCCGAGCCTGTCGGTGCCCCAGTCGACGCCCTCGCCGAGGAGCTTCTTGCCCTCGTCGAAGCCCTCCTCCAGCTTGCCGAGCCCGTCGTTGACACCGTCCTTGAGGGCCCCGCCGACGTCCTTCAGACCGTTGCCGAGGTCGCCGAGAACTCCCATCAGCCCTCACCCCCGGGGGCGGCCTTGGCACGCTGCTCCGGCGAGGGGCCGAAGGTGTCGTCGAGCATCCGGTCGTACTGTGCGTCGGTGACGCCCATGGCGCCGTGCAGGTTCTGGGGGCCCAGCCCCATCGGGCCCATGGTCTGCGAGGTCATCACGTCACGGCCGGCGTCCTTCCAGCCCTGGGCGCTGTTGGCCATGGCCTGGTCGAAGGACTCCTTGCTGTAGTCCGCGCCGCCGAACGCACCGGACTTGGCGATGTCGCCCCAGCCCTGCTTGACGACGTCCTCCTCGGAGGCGTACGGGTTGCCGACCGCGGCGTTCGCGACGACCTTGAAGGTGCCCTCCACGTACTGCTCGGTCTCGTAGTACGTACCGGCGGACAGCCCGACCTTCTGCGCGAACGAGTTGCCCTCGTTGACCAGCGAGCGCACTCCCCACTCCCAGCGCTCGCAGAACGAACCGAACTCCTCGGTGAGCCCCTGGTCGCCGAGGTCGAGCCCGGACAGGGCGATGTCGCCGAAGCCGCGCCCTGCCCCGGCCGCGCCCACCATCCCGAGCTCCTTCAGCTCGGCCAGTGCCCCGGTCAGCCCCTTTTTGACGAGATCCAGGCCGTCGGCCTTCAGACTCTCGTTCACGCCGCCGCTCACGCCATGTTCCCCTCGTACTCGTCACGGCGGTACTCGTCACGGTCGACCGCCACCTCGTCCGGTACGACGCCCACCACCGGCGGGAAGACCATTCCGTCCGGACCGTCCGCGCAGTCGAGCGCCACCCCGCAGGGCACACCGGCCGCCGGTACCGCGATGTCCAGCAATTTCGCGCCCAGGACCCTCTGGTAGGTCCACTCCTGGCGGTAGGCGTCACGGGCCTGCGCATAGCGGGCCAGGGCCCGCTCGTCGGAGAACGCCAGCAGGAACCGCAGACCGCCGAAGTCCGCGGTCAGCAGGCCGCGTTCACCGCCCGGGCCGGGTTCCGTGCCCAGCGGCACCAGGACCGGCGTCTGCCGGAACTCCGCCAACAGCTCGGCGAAGGCCTGCTGTCGGGCCTCCGCCTCGGCGGCCTCGGACGCGTCTGCGGTGTCGGCCGCCCGGGGATCGTCGGACGCCTGCGCAACCTGCTGCTCTCCGGCCACCGGCCGGGCAGCCATCTCCGTGTATCTGGCTATTTTGGACTTGTTGGCCTCTGCGGCCGGCCTGCCGGGCTCCACCGGCTGGACCATCTCCGCGTATTCGGCCAATTTGGACCGGCGTACCGGCTCGCCCGTTGCTTCCGGGCCCACCCCGTCCCCCCGTTCCGTATCACGTCAGAGATCTGCACACCCGCCTCTTGGCGATCTGCACGGGGGCCACTTTCTCATCACCCTGTTCGGACGCGACCCCCACCCCGATCATCAATTCGATTTGATGTGATTCGGGATGCCGGACACTCGACTCCGGACACTCCTCGGGCCGTCTGTCGGTGGACGGGTGCAGACTGCCACCCGTGACGGCGGGGGCCGGGCGACGGCGGTCGGCAGCGACGCGGATGTAGGGGAGCCGTGGCGCGCACTCGCCCTCGCTCCGCCCCGGCCGGCTGGTCGGCCCGGCCGCCCGGTCAGGGCAGGAACCTGTCCGCCAGCAGGCGGGCGATGGCCCAGTCCTGCATGGCGACACCGACGGTCTTGAAGACGGTGCGCTTGCCGCGCGGCGGCTCGGCGGCGGTCAGGGCGGCGCCGAGTTCGGTGAGGTCGTCCACGGTGAGGACCCCGGCCTTGAGCGCATGCAGGATCTCGCCGGACTCCTCAAGGACCGCCTCGCGCTCATCGACGATCACGGTGCTGTCGGCGAGGAGTTCGTCGGGCAGTTCGCGCATGGTGGGACGGAACGCGCCGATGGCATTGACGTGAACCCGGGCGGGCAGGGCCCGTGCGGTGAAGAGCGGGCTGGTCGCCGGGGTGGCGCAGCAGACGACCTCCGCGTCGCCGACCGCGGACTCGGGATCAGTGGCCGTACGGATCCGCGTTCCGGTCAGTTCGGGGGCAAGTCTCTGCGCGAGGGCGTCGGCACGGCGGGGGTCGGTGTCCACCACGGTCAGTTCGCGCAGCGGGCGCACGGCGTGGACGGCGCGGACCTGGTCGGGGGCCTGCGCGCCCGCGCCGATGAGCGTCAGGCGGCTCGCGTCGGCGGGCGCGAGGAGGTCGGTGGCGACGCCGACGGCGGCGCCGGTGCGCAGGGTGGTGACGGTTCCGGCGTCGGCGATCAGCGTGTCGGTGCGGCCGGTCTCGGTCCACACCACCGTGCCGGCGATGGCGGGCGTCCGGTCGAAGTTCAGGCTCAGCGTCTTGATCATGGCGGAGGCGGTGGCCCGGTGGTGGGCGTTCATCACGAGGAACTGTCCGTCCCGCATGGCGGTGCGGGTGGGCATCTCGAACTCGCCCGCGGCCAGATCGATGAATCCGCTGCGCACCGCGTCGATGGCCGCCCGCATGGAGACGGCTTCGCGGATCTCCTGGGGAGAGAGGGTGATGAACTGCATGGCGACTCCGCAGGGTGTGGTGGGTTCGCAGGCTGTCGCGCTCAGCGCGGGGCGGGCTTCGCGACCGTGACGGTCAGTAAGGTATAACACCTTACTCAAATCCGGCAGGCCGGCGGCCGGAGGTTCCGTGTTATGTATGAGCGGTGACAGCCTCCCGCCCCGCCGCCGGACCCTCCACCCGTCTGAAGTCAGTGAGCCTGCGTGAACAGGCCCGCGAGGAGCTGCGCACCCGGATCGTCCTCGGACAGATCGAGCCGGGCGAGGTACGCAGCGTGATCAGCGTCGCCGAGGAACTCGGGGTGTCCATCACGCCCGTGCGCGAGGCCGTGATGGATCTGGCGAACCAGGGGATGGTCGAGGTCATCCGCAACCGGGGCTTCCGGGTGCCGGTGCTGAGCGAGCACGACCTGGACGAGATCTTCCGCATCCGTACGCTGCTGGAGGCGCCGGCGATGGCGGATGTCGTACGGATCCTGGACGGGGCTCCGGTAGCGGAGTTCCGGCGCCTTGCCGAGGAGATCACCGACGCCGCCAGGAAGGGCGACCTGGCCACTTTCCTGGACAAGGACCGGCAGTTCCACCTCGGTCTGCTGGAACTCCTGGGTAACGGCCGCCTGGTGGCGATGGTGGCCCAGCTGCGCGACCAGGCCCGGATGCGGGGGCTGCGGAAACTCGCGGCCCAGGGTGAGTTGACCCAGTCCGGCGAGGAGCACATCACGCTGGTGGACGCGATCGAGGCGGGGGAGGCGGAGCGCGCGGTGGAACTGATGCGTGGCCACCTCGCCCACAGCCGTGGCGCCTGGGCCGGGCGCAGCGAGTCCGCTTCCTGACCACGCCCGTCGCTTTCCTGACCACGCCCGTCACTCAACCACGCTCCGCCACCACGCCGTTGACCAGTACTGGGTAATGTATTACACCTAACCCTGCGGATGACGAGAGTCCGAATTTCACGAGTGCCGTGCGGGTTCGCGCGGGCACGACCGCTGCGCGAGGAGACGCTCATCATGGCCAGGCGGCAGACCCTGACGATCAATACCGTCGACTACCACACGGGCGGCGAGCCCTTCCGTATCGTCAGCGAGCCGCCGGTCGCCATCGAGGGCGCCACCGTCGCCGAGCGGCGCGTCTTCGCCATCGCCGACCCGGAGGTCGACCACCTGCGCGAGCTGCTGTGCTCCGAGCCGCGCGGGCATGCCGACATGTACGGCGGGTTCCTCACCCCGCCCGATGACGAGGGCGCCCACTTCGGGGTGCTGTTCTGGCACAAGGACGGCTTCTCCACCGCCTGCGGCCACGGCTCGATCGCGCTCGCGGCCTGGGCCGTACAGACCGGCCGGGTGGAGCGCGACCCCTCGGGCACCACCACGGTCGTCATCGACGTCCCGTCCGGCCGCGTCACCCTGCACGTACGTACCGAGGGCGACAGCGGGAAGATCACCGGCATCGACTTCGTCAACGTGCCCGGCTACCGCCTGGCCGACCAGGTCGCCGTCGCCACCTCGCGCGGCGACGTCTTCGTCGACATCGCCTACGGCGGCGCGATCTACGCCCATCTCGACGCTTCTGCCGTCGGTCTGGCCGTCACGCCCGAGCACTACACCGACCTGATCGCGATCGGGCGGGAGGTGAAGCGGGCGCTCAACACAACCGAGCACGCCCGCCACCCCGTCGACGACCGCCTCAGCGGCATCTACGGCACCATCCTCTTCGACGACCTCGGCACCGACGCCGACGGCAATCCCCACCAGCGCAACGTCACCGTCTTCGCGGACGGCCAGGTCGACCGCTCGCCGTGCGGCTCCGGCACCTGCTCGCGGGTCGCCGTCCTGGCGGCGACGGGCGCCCTCAAGCTGGGCCGGACCCTCGTCCACGACTCGATCGTCGGCAGCCGTTTCACCGCGCGCATCACCGAGGAGCTGATCGCCGACGGCCACCGGGCCGTCGTCCCGGAGGTCACCGGGACGGCGTACCGCACCGGCGAACACCGCTTCGAGCTGGACCCTGACGACGACCTCGGCACGGGCTTCGTCCTGCGCTGAGACCCCTGTCCTCCGTCCCGGCCGGCGGGTGTCTGAGAAGCCTCGTTCAGGGCTGATCCCTCTCCCGCTCCTGGAGCCCCCAGTGCTGAGCCCGCCGACGAACAAGCCGCCGCTCTCGACGCCTTCCGCCAGGGTCACCCCCCGACCGCCCAGGCCGGCGCAGGCACCGGCAGGACCAGCACCCTCGCCCTCCTCGCCGCCACCCCACGCCGGAGCCGCTACAAGATCAGGAGCAGGGGTCCTTAAAAGGAATTTCCGCTACATACTGTTTCCATATCTCAGCGTTGAGTGATCTTTCCGTATTTCGACAAATGCGCTCCACGGCATTCTCGGCGTCCAGTTTCCACAGGTGGACTGTCTTGTCGAGCCCGGCGCTAGCAAGGGTTTGCCCGTCCGGACTAAAAGCCACTGAGAACACACTATCTGTATGTCCGAATAGAGCGCGGCCGACTTGTACTGGGCTGTTGCGACCCATCACATCCCAAAGCCGTACCGTTCTGTCGATCCCTGCGCTGGCGAGGGTGTGCCCGTCGGGGCTGAAAGCTACTGAATACACACCATGGAAAGAATGCGTTTGTTTTAGCACCTTTAAGTGTGCTGGATCGCGCACGTCCCACAGTCGCAGCTTGCCGGTAGCTTCGACGCTAGCAAGAGTGCGTCCATCCGGGCTGAATTCCACCGTTTCCACGCCGTTGGAGTGGTTTATTGGTTTACCCAGCGGCTTAGGGTGGGCTGGATCAGCCGTATTCCACAGTCGCATAGCCCGGTCGGGACCGATGCCCACTAGCATGCGCCCGTCGGGGCTGAACCTCAGGCCCCAAACTACCTTGAGCAGGACAACGGAGGCGCGACCCGGCGGTGGCGCAGCGGCGGCTCCGGATTGACCGAGAAACTGAGGATGGGCTGGGTCTGCAAGGCTCCACAGATGAACCGATCCATCCTTTGTGGCACCTGCCAATACCCGCAGGTCCCTACTTAGCGCGATTGCCTTAAGCCCTTTGGCATGTCGTGTCAGGAGTGGGCCAGCCTCAGTCGGATGATCTGGGTCAGTGATGTCCCATAATTGGACTGAGGCGTCGTTTCCGATGCTCGCGAGTGTGCGCCCGTCGGGGCTGTACTTCACCCTTCCGATACCTTGCGGGTGGGCGGCGTATATTTGTCTTGCTGACTCTGGGTGGTCGGCAAGACTTCGAAGGCGCACTGTCTGGTCCATCCCTGCACTGGCGAGAGTGTGCCCGTCGGGGCTGAACGCGACGGACAAGACGTCGCCGGCATGGTCGGCCAGAACTGTGTTGGGCAAGGTCCACAGGAGTACGTCTCGGTTGAGGCCGGCGCTGCTGGCGAGAGTGCGTCCGTCTGGGCCAAATGCCAGGGCCGCGACCCTAGCTGTGTGACCAATGACCGGCTGCCCCAAGGCCTCTGGATGCCTGGGATTGGTCATGTTCCACAGTCGCATTGTCTGGTCTGCTCCGGAGCTGGCGAGGACACTCCCGTCCGGGCTGAACGCCACCGTGTCCACCGATTTGGTGTGTCCGGTCAAGGCCGGAGCGAGTTGTTCGGGATGGTCGAGGTCACTCAAGTCCCATAGCCTCACCAACTTGTCCTCTCCGGCGCTGGCGAGGACGCTGCCGGCTGGGCTGAACGCCACCGACTGGACAGGTTCCGTGTTGGCCAAGGGTGAAGCGAGCTGTCTGGGGCTGGTCGGTTCGGTCAAGTCCCACAGCCTCACCGTCTTGTCGATCCCTGCGCTGGCGAGGGTGCGCCCGTCCGGGCTGAACGCCACAGAACTGATCGCGTCGGTGTGTCCGGTCAGGGGTGAGGAGAGCTCTTTGGGACGGGACGGATTCTCCAGGCTCCAGAGCCTGACTGTCTCATCGTCACCGCCGGTGGCCAAGGTGTGCCCGTCAGGACTGAATGCCACCGTATTCGGATAACCGGTCTGTTCGCCTACAATTTGAGCAAGTGGTTTAGGGGGAATGGGATCGGCCAGGTTCCACAATCGTAACTGGTTGCTTCCGGCAGAGGCGAGGATTTGCCCGTCGACGCTGAAAGATACTGACGTAATGATGTCCGTGTGGCCGGTCATGGGTGAGCCAAGTGGCTTTGCGTGATGCGGGTCGACGGTGCTCCACAATCGCACTGTTTTGTCGAATGAGGAGCTGGCAAGGATGGGTGCCTTTGGGCTGAAGGAAACTGACAGGACACCTTCAGTGTGACCTGTCAGTGGTGTTGACAGGGGGCCGTTCGCGTCAGTGATGAGTTGCGTCCGGAGGTTCTCATCGCGATGCTTCCGATAAGCGCCTATATCGAGTAGTGATGCAAGTGAAGTATGGAACGGGCGGAGCCTGTTGGCTTCCACTGTAATTTGCTGAGACATTGCAGTGTCGCGTTGCCTCTGCGCTGTGGTGCGCTGCTGTACGGCAACGACGGCAGTGACCGAAGCGATCAGGGCCAGAGCAGAGAGGGCTGCTATTGCGGTGCGCCGCAGCCGTGCGCCACGTTTCTGGTGCTGCACTGAGGTGGTGAGAAAAATGGACGCATCGATGCTGAGACGCTCTCTCTGGGGAGAAGCGGTCCAGGGGCGGACTTCCTCCAGCTTGCTACCTCGGTACAGCGTGCTCGATTCGCCGTTGTTCAGGACCCATTCGGCGGCGGCCTCCTCAAGCTTCTGCCGGATGATGTTTCCAGCACGATCATTATCGATCCACTGCCGTAGGCGGGGCCAGGTCCGCAGGAGGGCTTCGTGAGTGATCTCAACGGAATGCTGCCCCTGAACTAGTAGCCGACCTTCGGTAAACGTTTTTATGACGGCCGCAGCCGCAGTCGGATCCTCATTCGCTTTTAACAGGTCGGGATGGGAGACGCGCCGCCTGGTGTCGGCGACACCGTCACCGATCTTGACCAGACGCAAGAAGATTTCTTGTGCTGCGCGCTTCCCGGAAGAGTCCAGTTTGTTGAAGCATCTCTCAGCAGAGGCAGTAATGGCATGATCGATGCCGCCCGTTGCCTTGTAGCCCTCCACGGTGAGGACGTTGCCGTGCTTCTGCTGCCAAGTGGCCCGGAGTGCGTGTGCTAGGAGCGGGAGTCGTCCGGCTTCGTACCTTCCTGAGCCTGCAGAGTCTTCGGACCAGCTGCGTTGCGCAGGGGCGCCTAGGTCGCGCAGCAGCAGCTCTATGAGCCCTGGTTCGACTTCCAGGCCCATGTCCTGGGCCGGGAACTCGACTGCCTCCCGTAATCCGACCTCCGACAGAGGCCCGATGAGGAACTGGTCACTCTGTAGGGACGCCCGCAGTTCGGGATATTTGACGCACTGGGTATAGAAGTCTGACCGCAGACCGTACACAACCAGCGCGACCGGCGCTTCTCCGTCTGCAGTTGGTGCAGCCAGTGCCGAGAGTGAGCGTATGAATCTGCACCGTTCTTGCTCGTTCGCGCAGTGGGTAAACAGCTCCTCGAACTGATCGACAATCACAAGGAGACGTTGCTCCGTTGCGTCGGTGTCCCTCGCTCGCTCACGTAGAGCCTCGCGCGCAAGTGCGACCCATGCGCTCGGGTCAGCTGAGAGCGCCTCAGCTGCACGCTCGGCTCCGACGCCGATTGCCTTCGCAAGCTGTGTGGCCAAGGCCTGCAGTGGGTCGGTCGTCGGGGTAAGCAGCAGGCATGGCCACTGGGCCGATCCTGAAGGGCCCAGGGCGCCACGTCTCACCGCGGGCAGCAAGCCCGCCCTGAGGAGAGAAGACTTACCTGTACCTGAGGGGGCGACCACCGCCAGTGGACCACCGTCCCACAACCGGGCGCTCAAGCCGACCATCAGGTCAGCAACGAGCTCATCACGCCCGAAGAACCACCGGGACTGTTCGATGCGAAATTCGGCCAAACCGGGATACGGGCACTCCTGGGATTCGGCCTCAGCCTCTGCACGGCGCACCTTGCGGACACCGGAAACGTAGTGAAAGTGCAGGTCACGCTCCGCGACGATCAGGTCGTTGCGGGCCTGGAAAATCCGTGCTTGATCAAAGGCCTGTCCCTGAAGGTGGACGTGCTCCTGGTCTTCAGGCTCTTCGCCGGGGTTCACCGTTCGGTGTTGTGCAGGTCGCGTCCAGCTTGGTACACCCGCCCGCTACCGGATGCTTTCGCCTTCAGCGTCAGTGATCCGATACGGGACGCTTCATCGATGGGCAGGGCAGGAGTGAGGTGCTGTTCCAGCAGTCGTTCCAACTCACCTGCTTGGGAGGGATTTGCATGCAGGTACTGCTGTAGCCGAAGTTGCCAGACCGCTGCCAGAGCCCGTTCCGTGTCAGCGTCCTCCGCTTCCCTCGCTGCCAGAACCTGGGAACGAGTCTCTGCGAGTTCCACGCTCACCCCCTCTACTTGTTCGCCGGGGCCTCCCCGGCACCATGCCAGGACGGCCGTGCGGACGTGCTCCCATGCGTCCGTAGCCATGGCACCCACCAGAGCCGCCCCCGCAGCTGCGGCGATTGGATCCATCGCAGTCCCTCATCACTCTGGGTATTCGAGAATCCACAGTAGGTCCGCGAGATGTGCCCACCGACTCCAAGCGTTCTCTCTGTAGCGAAGTCTTTGCCAACGGCAGAACGGGCCATCCTCAAACCGCACCTCTGTACGCCCCAGCCGATCAACCTCCGCTGCGGCAGGGGCTGTTCGACATACCCCGCAACCGCGCCGTGCACCGGTTGGGCTTCATGCTTCCGCGTTGAACCAACCGGTGATCCGGTAGCGCTGGAGATTGTGTGGTGAGGCGAAGCCCATGACCCACTTCTCGCTCGCACGGACTTGCCCGCCTGGCGGTCCGTGAGGCGGGCAACGTCTCCTACGACACGGTGCGGGAGGCGATTGTCCGTCGGTGCGGCCTGGTGCCGGCAAGCGCCGGCTCGCCGGGCTGCTCGTCGGCGCCGCGCAGGAAATCGAGTCCTTCTACGACACTCGGGTCATCGAGCCGTGCACCGCCACCACGGTGTTGGTGCTCTCCATCGACGGCAAGGGGATCGTGATGAGGCCCGAGGCGTTGCGGGAGGCCCCCGGCAGGCCGTCGGCAAGCGGCAGCACACCTTCCGCACCCGCCTGGCCACCGCGGCGAAACCGCCCGAAAACGCATGGCCACTCTCGGTGCGGTCTCTGACGCCGAGCGCCGAGCCGGCCTCGCGCCGCCCTCATGACGTGATCGCCCCGCCCGGCAGCCGGACGGGAGACTACATCCCGCGGCCCGGACCGGTCGCTCAGGCCAAGTGGCTGTGCGGATCGGTCCAACACGACGCCGAGCATGTCGTGCGGCGGGTCTTCGAACATGCCGAGGTCCGTGCCCCGGGCCACCACCGGTGCTGGGTGGTCCTGGTCGACGGAGCTCGGCATCAACTCAAGCTGATCCAGGCCGAAGCCCGCCTGCGCAGCATCGACGTGCATATCGTCATTGAGCGTTTTCAGCTTCGCCACCCCAGGGTGATGCCGTGGCCCTCGTTTGAGTCCTGGAAGCTCCTCGGCTGGGCCCGCCGGGCACAGTGGGTTGTCTGTGAGAAGTCGCGGGCGGTCACTTCGCTGAGGGGCCGACCCTGCGCCTCGGGGCGGAAGTTGATCGTGGAGAGGGATGGAACACACGCTCGAAGTACCATCCCCGCAAGGCTCTCCGGCCGGGACTTCCCAACCTCCACAGTGGCGTAGTCGGACGGAGACATCCCCGTAGAGAGGACAGAGGGCAGAGGGCGATGAGTGTGACGGAGAGCTGGTCGCGTGTGATGAGTCTTCTTCGGGAGCACGCGCCGGCCGATCACGCAGATCTGCCAGGGCCCGCTACGGAGCAGATGCTCGCGGCAGCCGAGGAACGGATGGGTGTCTCCCTGCATGCGGACCTGCGGACGTGGCTGTTGCAGAACAATCTGGATCTGCCAGAGGGAGACGTCGACGACGAAGTGGCATGCTGCGGCTTCGACAGGTTCCCCGACGAGGGAAGCTTCTTTCTGGGCATCCGGGCGATGGAGAAGCTCTACGCGAACCGCTCCGCGTCCTGCGGATTCGACCCTCCGGACCAGCCGGACTACCCGTTCTGGCGTAACGAGTGGATCCCGTTCCTGTCGGACCAGGACGGCTGGACGGGAAAGTTCATCGATATGCGGGACGGGCACATCGGCAGCTGGTTCGTGGGTGACCCCACGGTCACGGGCGAGTACGAATCGATGGCCCAGTACTTCGACTCCGTGGCGGAGACGCTGACCAGGATCGCCGATGGAAGGTCCCCGGTCTGTCGGTTCACCGAAGGTCGACTTGTCTGGTCGTGAGACGGCTCCCAACTGGATGACGGCCCTTGCCAATCCGTCCTCACCCTGGAGCGGCAATGAGATTCATCAGCGTTGACTTTCCAGGGTGAGGATGGCTGCGGCGATGACGGTCATCCGGTTGGGGATGCAGCGGGCCCGGCGGAGGATCTGCCAGGACTTGCGTCGCGCGATGCATTCGTTCGACCGGTGCTCGTGCCACTGACAGGGCTCGGTTGATTGTCTGTTGGGTTGTGGTGAGGTCCTGGCCGGGAAGCCGTCTGATGGGCGTGGTCACCCAGGGGCCGGCCCCGATGTGGGCGCGGTCGGCGAGCATGGGAACGCCCTGGCGTTCGCAGATCCGGATGATGCGGTGGGTGCGGGCCGCGGTCAGGTCGTGGGTGCGGCCGGGCAGCGCGGGTGAGATCCACACAGCAGCTTGCCGGTGGGATCGGCCACGACCTGCGCGTTCACGCCGTGGCGGCGGTGCTTCTGGGAGAAGTCGGCCCGGCTGTCGCCGACGCGTTCGCACCCGGCGAGCGTCCCGTCGAGTAGGACGTGATCAGGATCCGTCTCGCGCAGGACCCGCAGCAGACCGGGTGCCCGGCGGGACAGGTGATCGACGACGGCCGTGACGTAGGCGTGGGCGGCCACGACGTATATGCCGAAGCCGGCGGTGATCTGCGTGAGCGTGTCGTGCCGGCGAAGGTAGACCAGGCCGACGAGGGCGCGCTGGTGGGGCGGGAGCTTGCAGCGTCGGTCACCCGATCAGTGGCCACTCTGAAAGAGCTCATTGACATCGTGCATGTCCTTGAGTACCTCTGGTCCGCCAGTCGGTGCTTACATGCCAAGGGTGACCAGAGTGCAGAGGCCTGGGTCGCCGCTCATGCCCTCGCTGTCCTCCACGGCGACGCCGTCCAGGTCGCCGACGCCATCCAGGTCCAGGCCGACCAGGCTGAGTTGAGCGGCGAGCACCGTCGCGGCGTCGATGTCTGCGTCGGCTATCTTCGCGCCAAGGCCGAGTTTCT
The DNA here is from genome assembly GCF_053610825.1 of Streptomyces sp. NPDC054863. Lineage (NCBI taxonomy): Bacteria > Bacillati > Actinomycetota > Actinomycetes > Kitasatosporales > Streptomycetaceae > Streptomyces > Streptomyces sp. NPDC054863. The sequence continues at coordinate 18,044 of NZ_JBSGZD010000019.1, forward strand.
GCGGTATGCCCAGGCCCTTGAGGCCGGATGGCCGATCGCCAACGGGATCATCGAGGGAGCTGGCCGGCATCTGATCACCGACCGCCTCGATATCAGCGGAGCCCGCTGGGGCCTCGACGGCGTCGAAGCCGTCCTGAAACTCCGCGCCGTCAGCTCTAGGTCCTGTCCGATGGGTCGTCCACCCGGCCTGAGGAGATCGGATGGACGGATCGAGTAGGGGGTGCCGGTTGCCGAGCGCGCTGTGGCTGCCGTATGACGTGAGTGTTCTCGCGGGCCTGGGTGTCGGCGGTGAGGCGGCTTCTGGGCTGGTAGAGCGGGGGTTGCCTTCCGACTGCACGCGCATGTTCGTGCGGGACTCGGGTCGTGAGCTGGATGTGCGAGACCTTCCGCCGGGCCGGGCTGCGTTCCTCGGTGCGTTCGAGGACGGCGTCAACACGTACTGGCTGCTGCTCGACAGCGGTGAAGTGTGGATGGTCAGCGGCTATGAAGGTGATGGGGATCGGCAGTACGGGCTGGTCAGCTCTTCGGTTGCTGGTCTGCAGAACGTCCTGGAGGTGTGGGAGGCGTTCGCCTGCTCGGGAAGGAGCGATACGGACGACGACTACGAGGACTACGTCGAAGACGTGATCGAGCGGGCCCGGCAGGGCGATCCGAAGGTGTTCGAGGATGAAGAAGAAGCCTGGTGGTCACGCGTTTTCGAGGAAGTCGAGCTCGGCGTCCTGGTCCCGGAAGAAGAGGTAGGGCCGCGGACACGGTGGTGACGGGCTGAGCCACAGCCGGATCGCCCGACCGTGACCGTTCCGTGGAAGACGTAGGCCCGCTTCTCGTAGCGGGTGGCGACTGTCGTATCGGGTGGCGACTGCGCGGAACGTCTTGAGCCGGTTGATGGTGCGTTCGACCTCATGGCGACGCCGGTAGACCATTGTGTCGAAGCCGGTGGGCCGACCGTCCTTGCTGCCCCGCCGTTGGCGGTTGGCTTGCTGGTCCCCGGGTTCAGGGATCGTGTGATTGATCTGTCGACGCCGCAGGTACCGGCGGTTTCGTCGAGAGGAATACGCTGTGTCTCCCCCGAAGTGGTCTGGTCTGGTCGGGTGTGTGGGCGTCCACCGCCCGACCTTGGGAATTCGACCTGTTCGAGCACAGGTATGAACTGCGGGGCGCCACCCCACTGTCCAGGCGTGATGACGAAGGCCAACAGGCGACGACCACCCTCGCTGGCCAGGTGGATTTCGCAGTTCAGCCCGCCCCGAGAGCGGCCCAGGCCTTCGTCGGAACGGTGTCTGACCGGGCGACTGCGGCGGCCCGGAATTCGTGGCGCGCGGCTGAGGGCACCGGCTGCGCGCTGGTGTGCTCGGCAGGACGTCGAGTTGACGCTCACCATGCTCCAGTCGATCCGGCCCTCGGCATCAGCGTCGGCTTGCACGGCCCGCAGGATCTTCTCCCACGTGCCGTCCGCCGACCATCTGCGATGACGATCGTGAACCGTCTTCCACTTGCCGAACTGGGGCAGCAGATCCGGCCAGGACAGGCCGGTCCGCTGCCGGAACAGAATGCCGTTGATCACCCGTCGGTGGCACTGCCAATGCCCGCCCCCGACCGCGGTTACGCGGCAGATGTCGCTCCAACCGCTGCCACTCGTCTCACAGGACCCGTCGGACAGGACCCAGCAGCCTGCATCACGCTTGTTGTGGAAGGACATTCGGAAGGGGAACAGCCCGAAAGTGGGAACTTGTGTCATACATTCGGCGTTTTTCACCTGCGTGGTGTGTCTGGAGTGGGTCCTGCCGACGATGACCATCAGGGCCCGACTATCGACTCTCGACAGGAGCGTGTTGAACGTCGCACGCGGAGATCCGGCAACACCGGAGGCGACGGCGTGTCAGGCGGATAAGCACCTGCGAAGAGCACGGTCTGAAGTCCGTACTGCGAATGTAATGTGACGTCACCTCTGATGGCTTCAGGAATCCTTCCCGCGCTTTCCGTGGCTATGGAGTGATGCGGTGAGCCGTCTGGAGCAATATCACTCTTCTGCGGATGTTCGGTCATGCATTTCTGGCTCCGATGCGTTCTGCTGAAGTCGACAGTGGCCCGACTTCTTACTCGACGGGTCTCAACGATGTCAGGAGTTACGTTGTCCACCTTCATTCCTGCCGCTCTTCGCGGTAGACAATTGTCGCGCAGAGTCGGTGCGCTGGGTGTGGTGCTGCCGGTGCTGGCTTCCGGAGCAGTGCTCGCCGTGCCGTCCGCTTATGCCGATGCCGGAGACGGCAGTGCAAAGATCCGTGTGGTGCGCGAGGTCAACGCCAACGGCAAGTGGGACGAGGTGCTGGAGCCCGGCATGGCCGGGGTCACGGTCGTCCTGACCGACGCGGACGGCCGCAGCGTCACCGGCAAGACTGCCGCGGACGGGACGGTCACGCTGAGCCCGGGCGCCCAGCTGCGCGGCGGCAAGTACCGCATCGAGGCCAAGAATCCCAAGCCGGGAGTGCTCTTCCCGGGGTTCGCGTCGCCCAAGGACGATCTGGACGACCCGACCGTCCTGTCGTCGAACGTCGAGTTCGTCGACCTCAAGGGCGGCAACTCGGCCGAGATCACCACGTCGTTCTGGAACCCGGGCGACTACTGCCAGAAGAACGCCGAGCTGGTCACCGCGTGCATCGGCAAGGACATCGAGGGCTTCTCCGAGCCCGACAGCCGCCGGACGCTGGTGGGCTTCCCGTACAACGCCCGCGGCAACGACAACCAGACGACGGACCTGTCGGACAAGGGCACCACGGGTGCGCTGTACGGCATCGGCTGGAGCAAGCAGAAGAAGTGGGTCTTCTCCGGTGCGCTCGCGCGCCGCGGGGCCAAGTACGGTCCTGGCGGTCCGGGGGCGATCTACCTCACCGACCGTCAGTCCCAGCAGACCACGCAGTTCGCCACGGTCCCCAACGTCGGCAGCACGGCGCACGACATGTCGATGCCCGACATGGACCTCGCCTTCAGCCCGAAGGTGACCAAGGAGTCGCTGGGTGACGTCGAGGTGAGCGAGGACGGCAAGGACCTCTACGTCGTCAACCTCAACGACCGCAAGCTGTACCGCTACGACGCCACCCAGAAGACCGCGGCGGCTCCGAAGGCGTCGTACGCGATCCCCAACCCGGGGTGTGCAGCGGCCGGTGACTGGCGTCCGTTCGGTCTGGGCGTGCAGGACGGCACGGTCTACGTCGGCGGCGTCTGCTCGGCCGAGTCGAGCCAGAGCAAGGCCGACATGCGGGCCGTCGTGCAGACGTTCGACCCCAAGGGCGGCACGTTCACCGGCACGATCATGGACGAGAAGCTCGATTTCCCGCGCGGCCAGGCCGACACCCTCGGCGGCAACTGCAAGGGCGCCGGCTGGTACCCGTGGGCGGACGGCTGGCGCGACGAGCAGGACGGGAAGGCCTGTGGTCTGCGGTACGCCTACCCGCAGCCGATCCTCGGCGACATCGTGGTGGACACCGACGGGGACCTGATCCTCGGCTTCCGTGACCGTCACGCCGACCAGACGGGCGCGCAGATGCGCAACAAGGTCGGAGGCGGCCTGGCCGACCCGGCGTCGGGCGGTGACTTGAACCGGGCCTGTAAGAAGGGCGGCAAGTTCGTCCTGGACGGCAACGGCGGCTGCAAGAACAACGCCGCGACGAACCCCACCGGCGGGCAGTCCGACGACGTCAAGGAGTACTACCCCGGCGAGTACCGGACCGGCTTCCACCAGGAGTCGGCGTTCTCCGGCATCGCACTGTCGAAGGTCGAGGACTACATTGCATCCTCGGGCATCGACGTGATCGACACGACGTACAACAGTGGCACGATGTTCGTCAACCGTGACGGATCCCGTGACCCGAAGGTGGGCAACCAGCTCACCACCACCTTCGGCAAGGGCGGCTCCATGGCCGACCTCGAAGTGCTGTGTGACGAGGCCCCGTTCCAGATCGGTAACCGCGTCTGGTACGACAACGGCAAGCGCATGAAGAACGGCATCCAGGACCCGGACGAGAAGCCGGTCGTGGGCGCCACGGTCAACCTGTACGACAAGGACAACAAGAAGATCGGCACGACGAAGACCAACGCCCGGGGCGAGTACTACTTCGACTCGACGCTGGTCAAGAACGTCGACCCGGCCGACTGGGTGTACGGCCGCAAGTACTTCGTGCGGATGGACAACCCGGCCGACTACGCCGCGGGCGGCGTGCTGGACGGCTACCAGCCGTCGCAGTTCGGCAACGGCGGCAACATGGCCATCGACTCCAACGGCAAGCCGTACGGTGACGGCGGCCGCTTCTCCGCGGCCGACGTCGAGATCGACGGTGCCGGGGAGAACGACCACGACATCGACTTCGGCTTCCACAAGCCGACCCAGATCATCCTGAGCAAGGTCAGCTCCAAGGACAGCAAGCCCGTCCAGGGCGCGGTCTTCCAGCTGTGGCAGGAGTCCAACGGCCAGGCGGGTCTGCAGCGCACCGGTTCCAAGCCCGACAAGCGGCGCGACGAGTGCGCGACCGACGTCCAGGGCAAGTGCACCTTCCCCAAGATCATGGTCGGTAGCTACTACCTGGTGGAGACCGCGGTCCCGGACGGCTTCGAGCTGCCCGTGGGCACCAAGGCCGTCACCGGACCGCTCAAGATCACCGAGAAGAACTGCGAGTTCAACCCGCTGCGCGTGACCCTCAAGAACAAGCCCAAGGAAGACGACAAGAAGAAGAAGTAGCAGCCCCCCCCCGGACACACGGGGTAGCGGCGGTCTGGAGGGAACCCCGGCGCGACGGGTAGAGAACTCCACTGATGGGACATTTGTTCCATTTATTTGCTAGGGGAAGGTCCATCATGAAGTGCGGAATTTCGTCGCGGGTGGGGGTGGCCTGCGCGGTCGCGGCGGTGACCGCCGCCACGCTCACCGCGCCCGCTGCGGCATCGGACTCGGCTGCGGGAGCTTCCCGCGCAGCGGCGTCCACGGTCTTCGCAAATCCCGGCGCAGCTCTCTATTCGGTGCCCGAGGGAGCCCGTTCGCTCGTCGTCGAAGTATGGGGCGCCGGCGGAAACGGAGGCACCTCAGGCATGGGCGGATACGGCGGGGGCAATACCGGGGGCGGAGGCGGGGGCGGAGGTGCAGGCGGCGGGGGCGGCGGCGCCTACATCAAGTGCCGAATCTCCCAGGTCCGCAGCGCGGAGCCGTTCCTCGTGACGGTCGCAGGAACCACACTTCTCTCCCCCGGCACAAGCAGCGTGCGGAACCTGCTGGGCGGAGCACGGGTAACGGCCGCCCGCGGAGGAAATGGCTCCGACGGTCACAACGGTTACAACGGCTATGGCCGTACCAGTTCCTACGGTGCCATCGGTGGCGGTGGCGGCCACTACGGCACCGGCGCCCCCGGCGGGCAGACGACCACCTGCGTCGGCGGCATCCGGCTCTCCGCTGTAGAACTCGAACGCCAGGGCGGTAGCCAGGGCGCCAACGGGACCGCAGGGGAGACTGGAACGGATGGCACGTATGGCTACGGCAACGGAGGACGCGGAGGCGACGGCGGCAGCGGCGGAGCGGGGCACGCCGGGTTCGGTGGCGGAGGCGGCGGTGCCAGCGGCTGTGGCGGTGAAGGAAGGAACCAACGAGCCCACGGCACCCCGGGTGTCGGCCCTGACGGAGCCACGACCGGGGCCGCATGCGCCTCCTTCTCCCACCACGCCCGCGGAGCGAACGGCCGCGTAGTCATCACAGCCTCGTGATCCAACCTCTCCTACGCACTTGGCCACCCCCGGACATACGCGGGTGGCCAGGTGTGATGGGAACGGTCATTCAAGAGGCCATGGCGCGGCAACCGCGGCATTCGGTGTCCATTCCCTGCCGATCTCGTCGAGCGCGCCCCGCTGCTCCGGCGCGAGCTTCTCGGCCCGCTTGCGCACGTTCGAGATCTACACTCCCGGCTTGAACGACACTCTCAGCGCCCGCCCGAGCGCTTTTTGCCCCCTCGCCGGACCCACCCGACTGCTCCTCATGCTTCCTCGGCTCCCGCAGAGGCCCCTCGCGGGCATGAAGCTGCTGCGCTGCCCGCAGGTTGAGCCTCCCCTTGGTGTCCTGTTGGTGTCCTGTGTGCGCTTCACCGGCCGTTCGCCCTCACCGGCGGGTTCGAGTGCGAGGGCGCACCGACACCTCGGCCTGCCGCCGGCGGTGCTGGTCACCGCTGCCGGCGCGCACGATGTTGTGCTGGTCGAGGTCGGTGGCGCGGAACCGTCGGACGCTGTCCTTCGGTCCAGGCGAAGCCGGCGAGCGAGCGCGTTGATGGTCCAGCCACCTTCATCGGCGGGGCGCAGCGTCATGACTCGCCGTGCAAGGCGTAGGTAGACACCGCTTCACCGAAAGCCTCGGTCACGTCAACAGGAACCGTCTCTTCCTGTAGATCCGCGCACGCGGCTACCACGGCCGACGTCAGGCCGGCCCGGGGAGCCGGGAGTCCAGGGCCGCCTGCGCCAGGCCGGTGCCTGGTCCGCCCGTACCTGCGGACCGGGCGTCGACTGTCGGGCGGCGCGTTGCCACCACGGCCTCGCTGGTATCAACTACCTCCACAGGTATACGAGTTGAGGCCCACGTTGCATCCGCGCCCCTTTGAAGGAGTCGCTTCATGAGCGGTCCGAACCCGGACAGCACAGGATCACCCACCCCTGTTCCACCGACCCCGGCACCTGCCCCGCCGCAGCCGCACGTACCGCCCTCCCCGACGCCTCCCCCCACGCCTTCCTCCCGCCGTCTCGGCGAATGGGCCGCGGTGGTTTCCGCGCTGGCCGGGGTCGCCGGTGTACTTCTCGGCTTCTTCGGGCTCCCCACCGTGCTGAACTCCCCGACCGCACGGGCATCGGCCCCCGCACCGCAGCCCACCGTGACGGTCACCCACACCGTCGGCACCGGCCCGGCCTCCCAGGCGCCGCCGGACACAGCGCCCCCAGTCCCGAACCCCACGATCCTTTCCAAGGCCAACATCCGAATGCCCACGGACTTCTACATCCTGCTCGCGGACAACCCCATACAGCTCCACGCACCGGACGGCCCCCGGGGCGACATCATCTACAACTCCTTCAACGGACTGGAGTCCCGGGGAAACCTCGTCAAACTCGACCCCGGACAGAAGGGCTCGCTGGAGGAGTGCAAAGCCGATACCCGCTACACGAACATCATCAGGAAGGCCGCCCTGACCAAGGGTTCACGCATCTGTGTACTGAGCAGGGACCACGTGGCCCTGGTCACGGTCCGCGAGGGCCCTCAGACGCGTGACGACGGTGACTTCCTCACGATCGACCTCACTGTCTGGCCCTAGCCGGCGCTGTGACCGCATGGGTTCACCGGGATTGGGAGGGAGTGGAGGTGGCGCGGGAGGTGAGGGCCTGGGCCGTTCGCGTGGAGGGTTCACCAGCAAGCTCCACCTGGGCGCGGACGGCCAATGCCGACCCTTGTTCCTGATCGTGACTCCCGGCCAGCGGGCTGACTGCACTCAGTTCATCGCTGTGCTGGACAAGGTCCGCGTCCCGAGATTCGGCGGGGGAAGGCCGCGGGTGAAGCCAGACAGCCTCGCGGCCGACAAGGCGTACAGCAACGGCCCTGTTCGCAAGTATCTGAGGCAACTGGGTATCCGCCACACGATCCCGGAGAGGACCGACAGCCAGGCCGCCCGCCTGCGTAAAGGCTCACGTGGTGGACGGCCACCAGGCTTCGATGAAGAGCGGTACAAGAAGCGCAACACCGTCGAACGAGCCATCAACAGGCTCAAGAACGCCCGGGCCGTCGCCACCCGATACGACAAGCGCGGCTACGTCTACCTCGGCACCGCTACCGCCGCAGCCCTCGTCATCTGGCTCCGCACATGATCGACCCGGCAGCGGCTACGCAGCGGAGTTCGGGCCCGTCTTGCCTGTGAAGGGGAAGAGCGGATAGCCCTCCGTGCACTGGCCTCCGGGCGGGTGGTAAGGCCAATCCATCCCGACCCGGTACAGCAACGTCAGTGCGATGACGGCCACGAGCGGTGCGAGCCACATCGCTGCCCGCCCACCCCGAAGGGGCCACCTCCGCAGGGCGAGTTGGAGCAGAAGCAGTGTCAGAGTCATGCAGAGCCACACGACAAACAGCGTCATCAGCAGCCCTACGTTGTTGCTGGCGTCGTTCCCGAGGGGACAACTCGCCCACGACCGACCGGTCCACACTGTGCCGCCGTACGCGCCCATGGCGGCGAGGGCGGGAGCCAGCAAGTACCAGCCGAACCCCGGGGCAGAAGCGGGCGCCCTGCCTTCCGCCCTCGACACGTGCATCCCTACGCCTCCCCTAAACACCGTGCCGCAGGGTGACCGGGCAAGCGGACCGGTCTACATCCCCCGCAGCGACCGAGGTACCTCTCTCACACTGACCAAGGACGGATCAGTTCGGTTCCCTCGCGAGCCGCTTTGCCGTGATCGGGCGGACAGGTCCTAGGGCCGCAGATCGACGGAGTCGGGTCGGTGTCCTCTGTCATCCGACCGAGGCGGTTGACAGCGAACCCAGTCGTTTCGACTTGGGTGCGGATCCTTGGAAGGGGAGCGTTCTCCCAGCTCAACATGCTCCGCCTCAAGAGATCCGTAGACGAGGCCCGGGGTTTGGCCGATCATGAGGTGAGTACCCTCGGCATGTGATCGATTACGGCATTGCTTTGCCTCACTACCGTCTCCACGTCGTGCCTGCGGTCGTGGCGCTGGCCAGCCCAACCTGGCAACGAGAGGTGTGGCTCGACCTGGATCAGTTCGAGAACCTCGATCACGTGGTGCACGTGCTGTTCGACGACTTCTGCGAGGCGGACAATCCGTCACGTTGGCTCGGGCAGAGCCTCCGTACCGAGGAGGAAACCGAGCTGATGGCACGTCTTGGTGCCGCCTACGACGCAGTGCAGGACGCGGTCGGTGCTGATGCCGAGGACGAGGCATACCTGGACTCGCCGGACTGGCCCGCTGTCGTTGCCGCGGCAGCCCGGCTGGCACAGGTCCTGGTGACCAACGACCTCACGGCACTGAGCAAACTGCACGAAGCCGGACATCGCTGGCCGTTTGAATCCGAGCAGAAGGTACCCGAGGCCGGTACCCCGTAGCGGGAACGGTCATAGCCGCCCCCATCCGATATCAGTCAGCTCACCCCGTTCATCCGCCCCTGCCTCGTCCCTTCAAAGGCTCTCGGGGGATGGGCTGAGCTGGGAAGATGCTGATTGCTGTGTGGTGGCCTCGTTGGGGTCCTACCGTGGCGTGGTGGAGATGGGCGCCATGGTGTCTTTGCCGGAGGAGCTTCAGGCGCGGGAGGCCGCGGCACGGCAGTGAGTGGAGGAACTCCGGGCGGAGGCTGCGGAGTTGGCTTCGACTGGAGAAGGCCCGGGAGGATCTGTCGCGGCTGGAGATCACGCGGGAGACCGTCGCGCAGGTGCTGGCGGAGCTGTCGGCCGCGGAGGCCGCCGGACCGGGCGTTTCGGCGGGGGATGTGCCGGAACCGAACAAGACGTCGGCGCCTCACGGCAGCGGGGTGACGATAGGGCCGTCGTGTCGGCCTCACGGCAGCGGGGTGACGATGGTGCCGTCGTGTCGGGAGGGCCTGGTCGTGGCGGTGCTGCCGAGTACTGCCGGACTGCCGCGCACGTCTTCCATCCGCCCGGCAGCCGCGAGGCGGAGATCTGGGCCGCGGACAAACTCACCGTGATCCTCGCCGGACACGCCGACCGCGCCGCCACCGAGATGACCGCCCGGGCCGCGGCCGAACACCTTCCCGCCGCCCGTCGCGAGGCAGTCACCACCTGCCACCGCTACCTAAGGGGCTGGGAAGACGACGCGTGAACACCAACGTCTTTACCTCACCCCTGACCAGCAGAACTACCGCCTCACTGCCTGATCCAGACTCTCTCGTCCAAAGGGCCGCATCCCCTGGGATACCTTCCGACACCATGGAAGCTGTCTATACCGCCGTCCTCCTGGCCGTGCTTGTCGTCATGACCACATGGTGGCTGCTGGCTTCCATCGCAGCGGGTTTCGCCATCAGCCTCGGCATCACCATCGCACGACACGGCACGCAGACATGGTGCGAGCCCGGTTTCTGGAAGCGGCTCGGCATTGCCTCAGCACTGGCCTGCACAGCCGCCGTTGGCTATGGGATGTCCACCATGCAGGGCCTCCTCAAGTTGGACGCCGACGACCCCTGCACTGCCGACGACGACCTGGACGACCTGATGGGTGATCACCCAATGATGGACTGGCCGCTCAGCGACACCAGTTGCGGGTACGAATCGGTACCTGACCTCGTCAACCCGGCGATATGCGTGTTCGCCATTCTCTTCTGTGCGTCCCTGATCGCCATGTCAGTCACCCTCATCACATCCAAGCGGAAGCCCACGCCTGAGCCTGAACAGCTTGCTTAACCCCTCAGCTGAACTCGGATGCCGCGCGCACTCAACCTGGGTCGGCCGATCGGCCCGGCTACCGAACGCTCAGCGGTCGCCCAGCTCAACGCTTCACTTCAAAGGATCCACACCCTTTCGACTTCCTTGCCAGTGAACCCAGTCGTTTGGGGCGATGGGGTGGGGTACCGGTCGTGGTGAATCTTGCGAAGCCGTGCATCAAGTCGTCGTACGTGGACGCCCTACTCGATCAGCGGGCGGGAAACGAAGCCAGGGCAAGGTCCCACTGGTCTGCCGCGCGAAGCAGACCAGTCGTATCTACCTGGACCTCGACGAAGTACTGGTAGATGTCTGCTCCGTTTTCACCCTGCTGCCAGGGGGGTTCCGCCTCCATGGACAGGTGCATTCGGATCACCGCACCGTCCTTGCTTCGATCGGTGAGACTGAAGGCCAGGACCGGCTCGACGAACCGTATGTCCGGAGATAACGAGCCGTCGGCCTCAGGCCCGGTCACCGCAACCGTTCCAGCCGCCACCGCGCGCAGCCAAGCGGACACCTGGCGGGCTTCATCGACCAGCAGACAAGGATCAGCGAAGGCCCAGGCGCCCTCCGGAGTCGTCACCGAGCCACTGATGACCAGCCAGTTGTCATCGTATGGATCGTCGCGGACCGCGGTGAACTGGTACCGCAACGGGCAGAGATCGACACTGCTTTCCTGACCATCCAAGAACATCGACAAAGGGTGCCACTGATTGCCTCAGTACGGCACAGCCCCTCACCACACTTCAACGCCACCCCCTGGGTGATAGTGGCCAGTTGGATCTCCCCACTGGCGGACAGCGAGCGGGGAGTTGACTGGCCGTCATCGGTCACGCTGTGTGTGGGATCGGGCCGATGCCCGCGCACCATCTGTTCTCCGGTGCCGACAGGAAGCGGTCCTCACTGGGTGGGGCGCAGGGCGGGGTTGAGGGTGAGGCGGTTGTCGGTGGGGTGGTGGCCTTCGGGACTGAAGGGAGGTACTTCGGCGGGGAGGCAGTCGGCGATGAGCAGGCAGTCGTGGTGGCGGTCTTCGGCGGTGGCGGCGATGAGGGGTTCGCCATCGGGTGCCCAGATGCCGGAGTTGCCCTGGTACTGCCAGGCGCCGGCGGGTACCTGTTCCCAGCCGCGGCGGTTGGCGTAGGCGATGAACAGGCGCCAGATGCTGGCCATGGCCGGGATGATGTGGCGGGTGGCATCCTGGTAGGGGACCTGGCTCATGGTGCCGCCGGCCAGGCGGAAGTGGCCGTCCGCAGCCGTGGGTCCGATGACGATCTTGGCGCCCTGTTCGGCGAGGTACTGGTACAGCGGCGGGAACTCGCACTCGTAGCAGTTCAGCACGCCTACTCCGATGCCGTTCAGGGTCACGACGGGCGGCAGGTCCTGGCCGAAGGAGTAGTTGCGGCGTTCGGCGGCCCCGTACAGGTGGGTCTTGCGGTAGTTCGCCGCCACCAGCCCGTCGGACGCGATCACGCTGATCGAGTCGTAGAACGCGTTCCCGTCCCGCTCGGGGTAGGGCAGGACCACGGCCAGGCCGTGCTCCTTGGCCACCAGCCGCGCCCGCTCGATGGAGGGGCCCTCACGGTGCTCGGCCAGTTCCCGGCACTGCTCGGGACCGATCGCGTAACCGGTGGTGTACTTCTCCGGGAACACCACTGTCTGGCAGTCGTAGTCCGCTGCCAGTGCGGCCACCTCGGCCAGACGCTCCAGGTTCTGTTCCACTGCCTCCCGGCTGCCGACCGGGCCCTGGCCCTGGTACAGGGCCACCCGCAGCCCTTCACCGAACGCCGGCGCAGTGCGCCGGGCGGAGCGGAACACGACACGTACAGGCTGCGACATCGACAACGGGATCCTTCCGCGGCTGGCGGTCCGGGCGACCGCCCGCAGCCAGAACGATTCAGCACGCCACCGGACACCACGACAGGGCCGTAAGAGGCAAGGCCCCCACCTGATCAACGACGGACACCAGCCGCGCCCCACCTCACGATGATCATCAGCTCCGAGTACTCGGACCCGACGCGAGCTCCTTCGAGGCCCCGACGGCGACAACACCAATCACGGAACGTCACATCAGAGCTGGCCGCGCCCGGGGAATTCTCGGTGGCCGCTGTCACACATCACTGCGACTCGTTTCCGTGACAGGAGATCCGCATGCAGCCAAGCCTGATCGAAAGAGCTACTTAACGCAGTCGCGCCGTGGCGAGGCAGATCTTGAAGGCGCAGGGGACGTGCCCGTCTGACGTCGTCATATCCCTCACCTCGGCAAAGAAGGCCTTACGCAACCGCTCCACAGTCGCGCGATCGAGCGGGCCAAGATCATAAAGGCTGGAAACTGCAGCCCATACCTGCTCCACTGGTCCGCTCAGATCTATAGGAACGGTCTCCCAGCCCACCGCCGCGAAGCCTGCTGGTCCGAGGACTTCATCGAGCCCCTCGCGGCTGCGTGTCCTTTTGTCCCCCAATGCCGGGATGCGCTGCGAGGCCGGCGTCTCCTCAATCGTGCGCCGCAACAGCGTGAGGAATCGTTCATAAGCCTCGCCGCCTACGGCCCCGCCTCCCACCACGCATGCCAGAACACCTCCGGGAGACAGCACTCGGGCAACCTCAGCTACGACTTGCTCGATCTCGCTCATCAGCATCAGCGCCATATGAGAAACGCAGGCGTCGAAGCTGTCGTCGGCGAAAAGAAGTTCCTGTGCTCGGCCTTCTTCCAGCTTCGCTTCGGAAAGAGTCGGTCGACGTCGTGCCAGCGCCAGAGAGTGCGAGGACAGGTCCACTCCCGCGAGTTTTCTCCCGGCCTTTCGGGCCAGGAACTCAAGCAGTAGGCCATCGCCGCAGCCAAGGTCCAGCACGCGCGTGCTTCCAGAGACCTGATCGCACAAGATCTCGTAGCTGGACCGACCGTCCGGAGCACGGCCACGGCCGAACGCCTCTGCGGTCACTGCTGGGTACTCGGCGTGGAACGCCTGCAGAAATGCTTCTTGCGGTGCGGTAGTCGTCACTCGCCCAACCTACGACGCAGGCCTTTCACGCGGCCGTCCTTGAGTCCGGAAAAGGTCGGTTGCGGTCGCGGAAGAGGTGGCCGACTGTCTGCGTGCCGCCGGGTACGGCGTGGTGACCGAGCATCCGCACACCGACCGGCCGATCCTTACTGGCTGATCATCGGCCGTGCTGCTTGCGGCACGCGGCGACCGTGTCAGGGTCGGCGATCCCCTGCGCCCAGGATTCCCTGTCAAGTCGGCGTGTTGAGATCTGCTGCCTTCTCCGAGCATGCCAGCCGTTCAAGCGGGTGGGGGCGGCGGTCAGGCTCTGGCCGACGTACGCGGCTGCGTTGGGGGCGGGCAGCTCGCGGGGCGTGACGCGGTGGCCGGTGGAGGCGGGGTCGGTGAGGCGGTCCACGCGGAATAGGTGCCACGCGTCGTGGCCGGTGTCGTAGGCGACGAGGTACGAGACGGGGTCGGCGGCGACCAGGGCGTGCGGCTCCACGCGGCGCGGTCCCGTCTCGCCGCTGCCACGGCGGTAGGTGAAAAGTGACCGTCTCGTGGTCGCGGCAGGCGGCGGCCAGCAGGGCCAGGGTAGAGGGATCGGCGGTGGGGCGGTGCTCCACGGCACCGGTAGCCGGGAGGCGGCCTGTAGGACTTCAATTGGCCTACATCTGCGCCAGTATCTCCCCCAGCACTTCCCCAGCCGTGAAAGGCCAGCAGTCACATGACCAGCATCAAGCTCGTTCAAGAGTGGGCGGACGCCTACCACGACCAAGACTTCCACCGGCCCGGGGCGCTGAACACCGACGACATCACCTAGCCTGCCGGGCCTTCGAGCTCACGCTCACCGGCCGCGACGCCTGGGTGCGCCACGTGCAGGAGCACTCGGCTGCGGCACCCGCCCGGAAGCTGACCCTCACCAGGGCCACCGCCGACGGGGACGCCGTCGCCGTCGCTTACAACTTCGCCGCCACCAGCTCGGGGACGCGCCCGGGCCTGCCCCCGGCAGAGAAGCCAGGCAAGGTCAGCCTCTGCACAGTCCTGCAACTGAGCGGCGGCAAGATCGCCTCGCAGGTCGACCACCCCGGCGGCCGTTGACCGCCTCCCCAAGGCGTCCGCACAGCTCTGAGTCGCTGCCGCGCCTCAGCAACGGAGTGCCAACACGGCGCTTGGCGCAGACGAGCACCGCCACACACCTTCACAGCCCTCTCCGCCCCCCTTCTCAGTCCAGGAGTGATCCTCATGACCGGTACGTCCTCCCACCCTGTCGCCGTCGGCACGGTGTCCTCGTACGCCTTCTGGGGCCACGACGGCAAGGCACTCGCCACGTTCTACGCCGCCGCCTTGGGCTGGCAGCTCACCCAGGAGTTCCCCGACGAGAACGGCACTCCCACCGCCTTCCTCGTCACCGACGGCTCGACGACCTATGTCTTCTACACGGCCAAGGAGTTCAAGGCCCCCCGCTGGCCCGAGGACGAGCTGCCCTTTCACCTCGACCTGGCCTTCGACGACGTCGCGGCCGGCGAGCAGCGTTTGCTCGAACTGGGAGCCACCAAGCCCGACCACCAGCCCGGCGGCGAACACTGGACCGTCCTGCTGGACCCCTCGGGCCAGCCGTTCTGCATCAGCGCCCGCAGGGACCAGGCCGACGCCTGACCGGCCTCCGCCAGTCCCCCCAGCCCCAATACTGCTGAGAAATCCAGGAGTTACGTCGTGAAGATCGCAGTTCTCGGCACCGGCGGCGGAGGCCGCGCACACGCCGCCAAACTGGCGGAGCTCGGCCACGAGGTCACTGTGGGAACCCGGGACCCCCAGCTCACGCTCGGCCGCACCGAGCCCGATCTCATGGGCACCCCGCCGTTCGGCCAGTGGCTCGCCGGCCACCCCGGCATCAAGCTGATGCCCTTCGCAGACGCGGCGCAGAGCGCTGACTTCGTCATCAACGGCATCGACGGCGCCAACGCGGTGAGGGAGCTCACCGCGATCAGCAGGCATCTGGCCGGCAAGACCCTGATGGACTATGCCGTCCCCTACCGCTACAACCCGCAGCAGGCCTACCCCTGGCCCACTCCGTGGGGCGTGATGCCCGCCCTGGACCCGGTGGACTCCGACAGCCTGGGTGAGCGCATTCAGCGGGCGCTGCCCGCCACGAAGATAGTCAAGGCGTGCGTCACCCAGGAACAGGAAACGGCCACCGCGCCCGAGGCCATCGGCGGCGGTGATCACACCATGTTCATCGCGGGTGAGCACTCCGACGCCAAGGAGCAGGTCACCGCGCTCCTGCGGTCCTACGGCTGGCAGGACGTCCTCGACCTCGGGCCGATCGTCGCCTGCCGGGGAATGGAGATGTACGCCCACATGCACAGCGCGATCCAGTTCGCACTCGGCGGTGCCCGCTTCGGCATCAAGGTCGTCCGCTGACCGGGGCGGCGCCCCGTGAGAGAGGTTGAGGTCATGGCTTTCGACGAGGTGCTGGCGCAGCGGATCAAGGAGCTCCTGGAGCCGGAGGGGGTGACCGCGAAGAAGATGTTCGGCGGGATCACCTTCCTCCTGCAGGGCAACGCGCTCGCCAATCTGTACGAGGAGGGCCTGATGGTGCGCGTCGGGCCGGACGGGATGGACGAGGCCCTGGCCCGCCCTGGCACCAGGCAGCTGGTGTTCCGCGGCAAGGAACAGAACGGCTGGGTGGTCCTCGCGGAGGAGACCTTGGATGACGACGTCCTCGAAGAATGGCTGAGGCGAGCCATCGAGATCACCGCGGAACTGCCGCCCAAGTAGTCCGGCCGCCCTCGGCGTCGAGAACCACGTTTATCAGTCCTTACCCCCGTTCTCGTCACCGCGGGTGACGTGGCGGCCGGTGGATGGGCTGGTTCGGTGATGTCGTCCGCCCGGAAGGGCCGCCACTGCTCATGCCCTGCCGGTCGAGCCGGGCACGGTGGACCGGGCCAAGATCGACCGGGTCCTCATGCACGTCGCTGAACCGACCAGCGTGCTGGCACAACTCCACCTGGCCACCCGGCCAGGGGCACGGATCGGCCTGGCCGAGCCGGACTGGGACACCCTGGTCGTCGATGCGGAAGACCTCGACACGAGCCGTGCCTTCACGCGTTACACCACCTCAGAAGCGGTCCGCCACGCCACCATCGGCCGCCGCCTCGCCCGTGACGCCGAACAGACGGGCTTCGTTGTCGAGACGGTGAGGGCCACGACACCAGTCTTCCTCGACTTCCAAGACGCGGACCGCACCTTGGGACTCGGCCGCAACATGCAGCGAGCCATTCAGGACGGCCACATTGATGACGCACGCGGCCGCGGGTGGTTCATGTCGCTCTCCGAGGGACCTTTCTTCGCGGTGCCCGGCCGGGGCTCGCTGAACGGACTGCCGGGGGCGCTCCTGCTCGGTGAGCTCCAGGAGCACGGCGGTCTGCGCTACCTCGGCAGCGTCGGTACCGGCTTCACCGACCGCGACCGCAGTGACCTCGTCCGCCTCCTGGCGGTGGCCGCCGTCACCGATTGCCCCTTCACCGCCGCTCCGGCCGTGCCCGGCGCCCGGTGGGTGCTGCCCCGCCTGGTCGCCGAAGTCCGCTACGCCACCCGCACCCGGCCGGCTTCCTGCGCCATCCCTCCTTCCAGCGGCTGCGCCCCGAGCTGGCACCGGAGCAAATCTGACCCGGAGCGGAGGGTCAGCGGCTCCTTGGGAAAGGCGAGAACACCGGACAACAGCGTTGGCCGACTGCCAAGATCACGAGTGTTGCGGTGTCCGTGATCGCTCAAAGGAGTCTGGCGTGGCCCAGTGGATAGTCATGATCCGGCCGGTAGAAGGAGTGGCTGCCGAAGGGGCTGGTATGGAACTCTTCGGACCGTTCCAGGGCAGCCCGGAGGAGGCATCCAGGATCTTCGCCGACAAGGTGAACTCGTATACAGGCGAGCTGCGGAAGGTGGGTCGAAGGGAGATCTACAAGCACTCGGACCGGTCCTACCTCGTCCGCGTTCGCGGGAGTCTTTCCCAGTACTCCTACCTCTTCGAGCTTGCCGAACGCGTAGCGGACGCAGAGCCGCCCAGCGTTCCCGGTGCGATCGCCTGAAGTGCATCTACGCTGCTTAGCGCAGTGTGTACGTGCCCACCCGGTGGCGGGCGGTGTGCCGCTCCAGCTGTGCGCGCACGCCCGGGTCGCGGAGGCGGAGCTCGTTCACGTGCAGCAGCGGGTTGCCCTCGCCGGTCGGCGGGCGGGCCCGGTGGCAGCAGTCGCACCTGCTGCGCGATCCCGACCATCCACCCGTCCTGTGTCTGGTGCCCGACAAGCTGGCGGACGACCGCCTCGGTGCCCAGGTAGATGACCTTGTGGCGGGCCTGGAGGTAGCCGCGCAGGATCTGCCGCAGCGCGGCCGACGACTTCGGGGTCAGCTCGACCTCGACCGCGAACAACAGCTGGGTGTCGGGGCGGATGACGACGAGGTCGGGCCAGTGCACCGACCGCACCCCCAGCGGCACCGCCAGGGTCTCCCCGCGGTCCGCGCCGATCGGCGCCAACTGCGGCGCCCCGACGTCGGCCAGGAGCTGCGCCGCCCGCCCGGGAACGGCGTCGGCGGTGCGCACTTCGCGCTCGGTGAGCACGACGGGCTGCCCGGTGCCGGCCTCCTGGCGCAGCCCGACATCCGCCAGTGCGAGCCGGTGCAGCAGCCGTTCGCTCGGAGGGTGCGGCGCTCCGAGTGCCGTGCCCGAGAGGCGGGCGCCGCGTTCCGTCGTCCACACCACCGTCCCCGCCCACCGGGTCTCCGCCGACCGGAACAACAACCCCGCCTCCGTCATCAAACGCACCCGCGTGCGCGCCGTCTCCACTTGCCCGCCCCAGCACGCCGCCGCGGCCTGGCGCAGCGTCAGCGACCCGTACCGCGTCGCCAGCGCGAGCAGCCGTTCGTCCGCGCTCGTGCGTACCCACCCATCGCCGCGGGCCTCTCCGGTGCCCTGCACCGTGCGGCGCCGCTGCGCCCGCTCCCGGTACCCGCTCACCCGCTCCGCTTCCTGCTCCCGTTGCGTTTCCTTCTCCACCTTTGCTCTCCCTGTAGTTGCCGCACCCGGCTTGCTGCGGTGCGGGCCGGGAAGGGCAGCGTGGCGGGGGAGCGGACACCCCCTCGGACGGCGGGGTCGACCGGGTGGCGGTCGACGTCGCGGTGCTCCTGGCGGTGGAGGCCGTTCGGGCGGGGCTCGGTATCGTTGGGGCCCGGCCCGGCCTGCAGTCTTGTACCTGCGGGCCGGGCCTCCACGGTCCGGTCCCTGTCCACAGGTGCGACGCTGGACCCTGCGGGTATGGAGATCACCTCACCGGGCCGTGCCCGGAGGAAGACGAACCGGCGGGCACGCAAGGCGTGCCCGGCCCACTACTACCCCCGCAACGAGGACACCCGGGCGCTGCTCGCCACCAGGTTCCCCGTCGGCGGTCTGCCCGCGCCGGTGCGGTTCCTCCTCGCTCGGGAGGACTGGACGGTGCGGGCGCTCTCGTCCCGGGCGGATCTGACGCCGTTCGTGGTCCGCCTCCTGGCCCGGGGCTGGCGGCTGCCGATCGGCCCGGCCTCGCGCCGTACGGGGCGCCGCCTGGTCGCGGATCTGGTGTGCCCGGGGTGCATCGAGCACTTCCGGCAGCAGCAGGAGGAACAGCGGGAGAGCGATAAGCGGCAGGCCCGTAGGATTGGCTGCGCATCGCGCACGCGAGCAGCGCGCGCAGGACACGCCAGTTCGCGGATCTCACCGAGTACCGCTACCAGGCTGCACGAGCCGGGGGCCCTGCGATCGCAGCACGCAACTACTTCACCTCGACGAGCCCCGGTGAGGGATGAATTGGGCGAGGTGACCGAGCGTCGATGGCGCAGAGCCGAACAGGCTCCGTGCCCTGCACGGGCGTAGTCCTCGACGGCGCGGGCGCCGGAAGAGCACCACGTCGCCGCCCGACTCGACAAGTTGCGCTGGATGATCCGCACCCGGCCCGCACGCCGTTGGACTCCTCAACTCCCCGATATCCAGCACGATCCCAGGGAGGCGGTCCTGGTACTGACCATGGTGCTGACCGCGATTCCGCCTCTACTGACCACGCGCCCGCCGCCAAGGTCAGTACCGGGCAGGAGGAGACCACGGAGGTGACCACGGCTGCTCATGCGCGGGTCGCCGACTGGTTCCCGACCCTGGCCTCACACAGGTCTCACCGCTGCCATTGGCAGCGGTGAGAGGCCACACGATTCTCCACTCTCGACGACCTGATTGTCAGTGGCGGCTGGAAGGCTGGGACACATGGACAGGGATGAGGAGTTGCTGCGCGGCCGGGTCTACGGCGAGGACCACGACCATCCCCGGCCCGGTCCCAAGCCCGGCCGGGTATATGCCGAACTGGTCGGCGGCCCGCTGGACGGCCTGTTCCTCGACATCACCGGCTGGAGCACGGACGCGATCGACACCGGGGTTGCGCTGATGACCGAGCTCGGGCAGTTCGGGCCGGGCGGCCGGGCCTTGTACGACCCGCGCCCCGGCGAGCGGAACCGCTGGGACTGGTCCGGCGACACCCACTGATCAGCAGCCGGGCAGGGAACTGTCCTGCCCGGCTGCTGGTGCGGATCTTTCTGAGTGACGGCACGCCATGGCCGCGAGATGGCTTCCCGGCCTACGTGGTTCAACTGCTCAGAGCACCTCCTGAGCATGGCCCGCCCCGGATTCGAGCGTGTGGGGGACGGAGCCGGGATCCGACACTTCGACGTCCGCGTCAACGTGCACGGACGTCCCTTTCAGCGGAAGTCCACCGTGTGGTCGACCGCCCACTCCCGGAAGGATCGGGCAGGGGTGCCCGTGATGCGCTCCACCTCATTGTTGACCGGCTCCGGATTCTTGAGCATCTCCGCCTGGGCCGGCAGCACGGCCTCCACCAACTCCGGCGGGTAGCCTGCGGCCTTCATCTGCTCGACGGCCTCGTCCAGCGTGACCTCCTCGAACCGCACCGGCCGCCCGATCGCCTCGCCGATCAGCGCCACCTGCCGTTCCTGGGTGACCAGTTCAGGGCCGGTGAGCACAGGGCGGGCGCCGAGCAGAGCGTCGGTTGTCAGCGCCTGGACGGCGACCGCCGCCATGTCCGCCTCGTGGATCAGCGAGCGGGCCAGCTTCGCCAACGGCGCCCGTACCGCACCGGTCGTGCGGACCTCCTGCGCCCAGCCCAGCGTGTTGTTCGCGAACCCGGTGGGCCGCAGCGCCGTCCACTCCAGGCCCGATGCCTCGATCAGCCGCTCCAGCTCCGTATGGAACATGGTGATCGCCTCACCCGGCTTCTCCTTCCCGCCGCCGACCCCGGCAGATGACAGGTACACCACCCGCCGGGCGCGCTTCCCGATCGCGTCGATCACCTCCGACGCACCCTCGGCACTCAGGAACGGCCACACCAGGAAGACCGCATCGACACCCTCCAGAGCCGTGTCCAGCGATGCGGGATCACCAAGATCGCCGCGCACCGCCTGCACACCCTCCGGGAAGTCCGCCTCCCCTCTCACCAGCGCCCGCACAGGCACGCCCGCCGCATGCAGTTGGGCCACCACCGCGCCGCCGACCTTTCCCGTCGCGCCAGTCACCAGGATCCTGGGCCGTGTCATCGGAGCCTCCTCGTCTCGCTGTTCGATGACACGACTCTCGTACATCAACCAAGGTTCAGGTCAAGCCCGACCGGCAGAGTCACCGACTCAGCTCCTGACCTCGACCGTCACTCCAGGATCCGCACCCCTCGGCTGCTGCGACTCCTCCCAGAGCCCGGCGGGAATGTTGTCCCGGGTCATGATGCTGCCTCCTGGGGAAGATGGATTGATGGCAGCGGATACCTGTGGTGGTGTTTCGTCCGCGTGGAGGTGGTGAGCGCCTCGCGGTCGGCGGTCCCGCTGCGGCTCTCTGCCGGAGAGCTCGTCCCTGACCCAGGGTGGTGTGGCTCAGAGTCGGTGACTTCCCTGACCGGCAGGAAAGCCCCGTGAGGCGTTTTCCTACTCAAGCGGTGCCGCAGGAGTGGGGTTCGGCCTCGGGGTGCGTAGGTGCGGCGGACTTGAGGGAGGAGCGAGACGCCTGATTCGTCGAGGAACACGATCCAGGCACGTGTGTTCACGGCCCCCTTTTGATCCGCGGCCACTCGTGCGCGATCCACCGGGCGATCTCGGACTCGTCCCGCGCGACCGCCCGACGTTCGGGCCGCTGAAGACTCCACCCCAACCGACCGGTCAACAGGCGCCACACCGAGGCTCTGGACAACACCACCCCGGTCACGCGCTCCACGACGGCACCGACGCGTTCGAGGGTCCACAGGTCAGCCTCGAAACCATGCGCCTGTGCACCTCGCTCCAATGCGGTCCGGAGCGTCTCGACCTGGGCGTCGTCCAGCTTGGGCGGGCGTCCGGTGGCCGCACGACGTCGCAGGGCCGAAGCGCCCCCGGTCTCCCACACCCGCCGCCAACGCCGCACACTCTCGGAACACACCCCCACCGCCCGAGCGACCTCCGCGTTCGAGACACCCTCCTCGAACATCTCGACCGCCCGAACACGACGCGCCTCCGCCAACTGCGGTCGTGACAGCGGCGGGAGAGGAGAATCAGAAGCCGAGGACGAAGGCTGATAGTAAGGGCTGTCCCGCAACCGCTGGTCACGAGTGAGATGATCTTGGTGTGGCTGGTGTGATCACGGCGTCGGAGCCGTCTTGGATACGTCCGTTCACCGGGCTGAGCCCACGCTGCTTCGGCAAGTTGGTGACCACGGTGCAACGCGAGAGCGCAGCCGAACCACAGACGGGGCGCCCGTGGGGCCTGCCGCTTGAGGACCGCATTCTGTTGGTCGCGGCCTACTGGCGCACGAACTTGACGATGCGCCAGCTGGCCCTGCTGTTCGGGATTTCGAAGTCGCGGCCGACCGGATCATCGGCCACATCGGCCCCCTGCTGGCCTTGCCGTCTCGACGCCGGTTCGCAAGGGGTACGGTACTGATCGTGGACGGGACCCTGGTGCCAACCCGCGATCACACGGTGGCCGAGCAGTCGAAGAACTATCGGTACTCCACCAATCACCAAGTCGTCATCGACGCCGACACCCGCCTGGTCGTCGTGGTCGGACGACCGCTGCTGGGCAACCGCAACGACTGCAGGGCGTGGGAGGAATCGGGGGCCAAGGGCGCGGTCGGCCGGACGACCGTGATAGCTGATGGCGGCTATCCAGGAACCGGGTTGATCATGCCGCACCGCCGCACTCAGGGCGAAGAATTGCCCGGCTGGAAGCGGGAGCACAACCGCTCACACAAACAGGTCCGTGCCCGAGTGGAGCACACCTTTGCCCGGATGAAGACCTGGAAAATCCTTCGCGACTGCCGTCTCAAGGGCGACGGCGTCCACCACGCCATGCGCGGCATCGCCCGCCTACACAACCTGGCCCTTACCGGATAGGGGGTCAGCATCCCCTTGAACCCGGGCATGCAGATGCATGTCATGCCAGCCATCCGCATGCCGAAGTGCACTGCGTCGAACGCCCTCGAATGTGAAACCGGCCTTCTCGGCCACCCTGCAAGAAGCCTCGTTGCGGTCAGAGTGCGCAAGTTCCAGACGGTGGAAATCCACCTCCTTCAGTGCCCAGTTGGACAATGTGGTGAGAGAGCGCGGAGCGACGCCTTGGCCGCGGGCATGGGGCAGAACCCAGTACGCGCATTCAGCAAGCCCCTGGAAAAGATCCATCCAGCGCAAGGCCACCCGGCCCAGGAGCTCACCGCCGAAGCCATGGGTGACCGCCCACTGGGCGCCGCGCTCCTCCTGCCACTGCCGGTCGGCGGCCGCAATCCACTCCTCAGCTTCCGCCCGCGAGGACATGCGACGCATAGACCAGCGCCGGATCGTCGCGTCCTGGAAGGCATCCTGCAAGACCGCGGCGTCCTCTACCGTCCAGGGTCGCAAGAGCAGCTCTTCGTCGGACGACAAAAGCGAGGGCTGGACGGAACCGGACAGACTCCCTGCCGGGATGACAGGCGCGATCGACAGACTCATGGCCAACATCATCACCTTACCAAGAAGCGGGTGCCAAACCCCCTCGTCCTGCCAGGCCAGCAGCCCAGTGACCAACAACCAAAGATCACTTACGGGACAGCCCTTAGCCCCCGTTTGCGCCCCGGCGTCTTCTTGTGTGCGTCCAGTCCCGTAGTGGTCTTCGGGACACCGGCGGCAGCGCGCACAGACTGGGTGTCGATGACCACCAGGGACGGATCTTCCAAACGCCGGGCCTTCTCCCGTACCTGGCAGCGCAGGAGTTCCTGGACCCGCTGGTCGAGCCCGCCCTGACGCCACAGCGTGAAGTAGTAGAACACCGCTGACCAGGTGGGGAGATCATGGGGCAGGTAGCGCCACTGGCAACCCGTCCGGTTCTGGTAGAAGATCACGTTCACGATCTCCCGGAGATCGCAGGCCCCCGGGTCGCCGGTCGCAGACCGGCCTACCCGGTCCTGTTTCCACGCTGTGATCACCGGTGCGATCAGCGCCCAACCCACGTCGGACAAGTCGCTTGGATACGGTCTGCGCTCACTCACCCTGCTGCTCCCGCTGAGTGGAGCAGTCCAGCCAGAGTTGCGTAGGAGCGGTCCCAGGTCCATTCCGTTTGGACCCAGCGGCGGCCTCTCTTTCCCATCGTGTGGGCGAGTTCGGGGTTGCGGAGGAGTCGGGTGAGACGGTCCGTCGTCGCTGCCACCGAGTGGCCGTCGATGATATGGCCGGTCTCACCCTCGCGTACTGCGTCAGGGGCGCCGCCCGAGTCGCCTGCCAGGACGGGGAGTCCGGACGCAGCGGCCTCCAGGTAGACGATGCCCAGGCCCTCCACCTCCAGTCCGCTTCTGCGGGTTCGGCAGGGCATGGCGAAGGCGTTGGCAGCGGCGTAGAAGGAGGGAAGGGCGTGGTGGGGATGGCCTCCTGCGAAGACGACCGAGTCCAAGACGCCTTCGGTCGTGGCAAGTCGGCGTAGTTCGGAGGCGTAGGGGCCGTCGCCGACCAGGAGGAGCATGGCGTCCGGGACCGCCCTGCGGATCCAGGGCAGTGCCCTGATCAGGGTGTCCTGGCCCTTGCGCGGGACCAGCCGGGCCGCGCACAGAATCACCGGGCGGCGGCCGAGGCCGTAGCGGGCCCGCACCGGCCCACCGTCCAAGGAGGGGTGGAAGGCCGTGGTGTCCACGCCGGGGACCAGACGCGCGGTACGGGTTCCGGGAACGAGGGCCGCCTCGATCGGCCGGCGGGTGCTCGCGCCCAGCCAGGTCAGGGTGTCGGCCTCCGTGCCGATGCGTCGCAGCAGGCCGCGGGCGCCGGGGGTGCGCGCCCACCACACCTCGTGGCCGTGCGTGGTGGCAACGGTGGTACGGATGTCCGTCGTCTCCCGCAGTCGGCCTGCCATCAGGCCGAGCGGTGCCGCCGCGCCGAACCACGCCCGGTCGCAGCCGTATCGGCGGGCTACGGATGCGGCGTGTGCGGCGGCCCGGGGGGTCGGCAGGAGGGTGTGTGCCCGGTGGCGGATCACCGGGTACGGGAAGGCCTCGTCGGGTACTGAATCCGCCGTGTCAGGGCTCAGCGCCGAGGTGAAGACGACCACCTCGTCGGGCGGGAAACGGTCGGCCAGTTCACGGATGAACGTCTCGATGCCGCCCTGCTTGGGAGGGAAGTCATTGGTGACGATCAGTGTGCGAGGGCGGGAGCTGTTCGTCATACGAGGGCCTTTTTCCTGGAAGGGGCAACGGTGGTGCTGTCGCGCTGTGAAACCCGGTATGCCAGCGCGCCGAGCACCAGCGGATAGACGAGATAGCCGAAGCGCGTCGCGGGCATCAGTGCCGTGGCCAGGCCCAGACCGAGCGCAAGCCGGAGGGCCGCCGCCCGTGCCGTCCCCGGCGGCCGTACCACCAGCGACACCGCGATCAGCAACGCGCTCACCGCGAGGAGTGCGAGCGCGATCACCGTGCCACCGGGGAGGTACGTCGCGAGCAGGTAGCCGGGCAGCGGGCTCGTGGCCGGTGACGGGGTGTCGGCCAGGCCGAGGGGAAACGCGATGACGCTCCGGTAGAAGCCGGCGGGGTTGGTGAGAGCGAAGGGCAGCACCGCCACCGTCGCGGTGACGAAGGCAGCTGCCGCGTACCGCAGCGCGTGCCGCCCGCTGTGGCGTACGGATATCAGCGCCAACGCCACGGGAAGCGCGGGCCAGGCCGTCCACTTGAGCGCGGCAGCCGCACCGAGCACCAGTCCCGCCCGGCCCGCCCGCCCTTGCCCGGCGAGCACGATCCCGAGGCACATCAGGCCGACCACCGGCAGGTCGACCCCGCCCACCACCAGCGGCAACGCGACCAGCGGACAGGCGAGCAGCCAGGCCCGGCGCAGACCAGCCGCAACGAGGGCCGCCACGAAGGCGCAGCCCAGCCACCATCGGGCGTCCCCCGGCAGCACTCCGAACAGCGCCATCCCTGGGAGGTAGGGGTTGAAGTCGGTGACGGCCGCAGGGTCGGTGACGTACGGACTGGCCGTCGTGAGCAGCAAGTGCCCCGACCGTTCGACGACCGCGACCTCCAGCTGCCCGAGCCTCGCCGTCAGCAGCCAGCCGAGCGGTACTACGACGGCCCCTGCCACTGCGGCCATGCGGGCGGCGGGGCGGGAGCGCACACGGCACGCCAGTACCGCCGCGACCGCGTAGCCCCCGGCCGCCGCCACGCCCCATACCCGGTGCGGCCCCAGATCCGAGACCAGGGCGAGACCCAGCGCGGCGATCGTGCAGGCGGCCCACGCGTACCGCTCGTGCTGCACGTACCGGAACCACTGCACGTACCGTTCAAGGCTCTTCGTCATGTCCAGCGACGCTACGAATCCACAGGCCGGATGGCGTCAACCGAGACTCCGCACCTGGGACTCAACCCGTGGCATGACATCCGTGCGCAGTCTCAACCCGTGCGGCGATGTGCGCACCCGCGCCGGCACGGATCATGGAGGCATGCGTACGTCCCTTCAGCAGCGGTTCCGCACCTGGACCGCCGCACCCGCCTACCCCTGGCTCACCGGCGGCATCCTGACCGGCACCGCTATGGCGGAGTTGATCGCCTTTCCCGCGTCGGTGACGACCACCGTCGGGGTGCTGGTCTCCTCCGCCTCGTTGATATGGCGGCGGTCGTTCCCGCCCCTCGCGATGCTCACCGTCGCCGCGGGGCTGCTCGGATTCGCGGGGGGCGTCAACCTGTACGTCTCGATCATGGCGAGCGGGCTGATCGGCTGCTACACGCTGGGCCGGAGGCGGGTGCTGCACCCCGCGATGACCATCGCGGCGTGTGCGCTCGGGGCGCTGTGCGTCAACCTGGTGCACATCAACACCTGGTCGAAGATGGAGCTACCCGTGCCCGCACTCTGGGAGAAGGGCTCCTTGAGCCTGTTCGCCGAGTCGTTCCTGCTGACCGTGGTCATCTTCGGGGCCGTGATGATGGGTGACGCGGTACGTTCCAGAGAGGAAACCCGCAACGAACGAAACCTGGCCCAGGCCCAGTTGATCGCCATGGAACGGCAACAGGCCGCCGAGGCCGAACGGGCCGCCATCGCCCGCGAACTGCACGACATCGTCTCCCACTCGGTGTCCATGATCGCCGTGCAGGCCGAGAGTGCCACGTACACCACCCCTGGGCTCACGCCCGAGGCCCGCGACGGCTTCCAGCAGATCGCCGGCACCGCCCGCTCCTCGATGGCCGAACTGCGCCGCCTCCTCGGCGTACTGCGCACCCCGCAGAGCGACACGGCCCTTGCCGCCCCGCAGCCGACCCTCGACCATCTCGCCGGACTGGTCGAGCAGCACCGAACGGTGGGCGGCGCGATCGAATTGAAGGTCACCGGGGAGCGGGTGTCGCTGCCTGCGGCATGGGAGCTGTCCGCCTACCGGATTACCCAGGAGGCGCTGACCAACGTGCGCAAGCATGCGCCCGGTGCCCATACGGTAGTAGAGATCGACTACGGCGCCGACAGGCTGCTCACGCTGCGCATCCATAACGACGGACCTGGGCCGGTCTCCGGTCCGGTCTCCGGTACGGGCCACGGCCTCGCCGGGATGCGGGAACGGGCGGCACTGGTCGGGGGCCGGCTCAGCGCGGGCATGTGCCCGGATGACGGTTTCCTGGTGGAGGCGCAACTGCCCTGGGCCGCCGGGTGACGGGGCCCCTTCACGGGGAGAAGGAGTCTTGTGTGATCAGGGCACTGGTCGCCGACGACCAGGCGGTCGTCCGGACCGGCTTTGTCAACCTCCTGGCCACGCAGGAGGACATCGAGGTCGTGGGCGAGGCAGAGGACGGCGTGCAGGCGGTACGCATTGCCGCCGAGACCCGGCCTGACCTCGCACTCCTCGACATCCGGATGCCGCACAAGAACGGCATTGAGGCGGCCCGCGAGATCCTGACTGCGTCCGGCGGCGCGACGAAGGTGCTAATGCTGACAACCTTCGGTCTCGACGAGTACGTGTACGACGCGCTCGCGGCAGGGGCGGGCGGCTTTCTGCTCAAAGACGCCACCTTCCCCGAACTGCTGCACGCAGTACGGGTGGTGGCGGCCGGCAACGCGCTGCTCTCGCCCGAGATAACCAAGCGGGTGATCGGCGAGTTCGTGCATGCGCGGGCATCGCGGTTGCCGGTCCACACTGTGGAGGAGCTCACTGCGCGTGAGGCGGAGGTGCTCACGCTGATTGCGCGGGGGCTGTCCAATGCCGAGATCGCGGGGCGGCTCACCATCACGGACCACACCGTGAAGACCCATATCAACCGGCTGTTCGCGAAACTGGAACTGCGGGACCGGGCGCAGGCCGTAATCGTGGCTTATGAGCTAGGGCTGGTACAGGTGGGAGGTGGCGCTGGCTGAGTAACTGTTATCTGTCCCGAACAGCGAACATGCCCCTCCGCCCGACCGCAGCTACTCCGTCCTGGCGCGGCACCCTCCAGGACGCCGAGGGAACATCACCGAACTTCTCACCACTACCCGAGCCCGTCACGGCGCGGCCCCCGCCTGGGCGGGCCCCTCTGCATACCTACCGACGACTTTCGCCCTGAACATCACGCGTAGCCGCCTCGGACGCCTCACCGCCCAGACTGGCTCCCTCAATCGAGACGAGGCCGCTATCAGAAACGGACTTAACGCCCTCTGAGAGCGTGGGCGACGGCCTCGATCTCCTCGGCGGACCATCTCGAGAGGTCGGTTCCTTTAGGAAAGTACGGGCGCAGCAGCCCGTTGGTGTTCTCGTTCGTGCCGCGTTGCCAGGGGCTGTGAGGATCGGCGAAGAACACGGGAATGCCCGTTTCGACTCTGAACTGTGAATGCGCCGACATTTCCTTCCCCCGATCCCATGTCAGCGACCGTCTCAGCTGCTCGGGCAGCGTCGACATCGTGCTGGTGAGCGCGTTCTTCATCGTGATCGCTCCATAACCGGCCAGCGCAGGACCCTTCTTGACCGTGTGCTTGTGCCGGTAGCCCTCCTCGCGCGGCAGGTGAACCAGCATGGTGAATCGCGTGCACCGCTCGACGACGGTCCCGATCGCGGAACGCTCCAGCCCGATGATCAAATCGCCTTCCCAGTGGCCGGGAACGGCACGGTCCTCGACCTCGGTGGGCCGTTCGCTGATGAGCGCTTCGGGTGTGACGTGCGCCCAGGTCTTCCGACGTGAACGAGCGCGCGGGGCACGCAGCGGGCGGCCCGTGCGCAGGCACAGGATCAGTTCACGCCTGAGCGCCCCGCGGCCCTGAATATAGAGAGCCTGATAGATCGCCTCGTGACTGATGCGCATGGACTCATCATCCGGGAAATCGACTTTGATCCGGTTCGCGACCTGCTCCGGACTCCACGCCTGAACCCACGCGCGATCCGTGCGATGCGGTTTGTTCCGCCCCGTCCACTCACCCGTTGCAGGGCCTGCGACTGCCCGGCCGCAGGGCGTGCTGATCTGTCCGGACAGCCGCGCCTGGACGTACGAGTGCAGCCGCGAGTTGGCGACCAACTTCGCCGTCTTCGGGCGACGAGCAGCCAGGTCGGCCTTCCACTGCGCGACCGACGCCCGGTAGTCGAGTTTCCCGCTCAGGGTAGCCGCGTTGCGTCGCAGGTCACGGGAAATCGTCCCCGGATCACGGCCGACGTCTCGAGCGATCGCGCGTACGCCCTTGCCCTGGGCTTTGAGGAGCGCGATCTCCTCCCGCTCATGGAACGACAGGTACCTGTCTGACGGCGACTTCGGATCGAACGGTCGCATCCCGCCACACTGTCGGTACCAGCGCGTGGCCACCGCCGGCGCCACGCCAACGATTCCGGCGGCTTCCTCGGGGAGAAGTCCCTTGGCGATCTCGGCCCAGAACGCCGCTTCGACATGGCGCTGAAACTTCGGATGCCCCGGAGACCTCAACTTCGGGCGTACTGCCCGATCCGCTGCCTGCTGACGACGAGCCATCCAGCACCTCGCAGATCACGGGGTGTTGCGACGACCCGTTGAATCCGCCCAACTTGAGTTCTCGTGGTTGTCGCAACACCCCAGCTCAAGGGGGGCGATGGACTTCGAGATCCGCAAGGACAGGACGGAGCGGGGGCCCAGGAAGCTCCGCGCTGAGCGGGCGGAATATTCCGGCTCGTGACAGCGGGATGCAGCAACAAGGCAGCATCCAGGCTCGTCTGGTCATGATCAGTGACTGTCCCGCCGAGGCGGACGACCGTGCCATGCCCGGCCACTCTGGGAAGGTGACCTCATCATCAGCAAGAACAGCGGCTCGGCAATCGGCACCCTCGTCGAACGCAGCACCCGCTACGTGATGCTCCTGCACCTGCCCACCGATCACACCGCGACCAGCGTCCGCGACGCCCTGACGGAGACCGTGCAGAGGCTGCCCCAGCACCTCAAACGGTCTCTGACCTGGGACCAGGGCGCCGAGATGACCGCCCACCGCAGCCTCACCCTCGCCACGGACATCCCGGTCTACTTCTGCAACCCCGCCAGCCCCTGGCAGCGCGGCTCGAACGAAAACACCAACGGCCTGCTACGCCAGTACTTCCCCAAGGGCACAGACGTGTCCGTCCACACCCGCGAACAGCTCGACGCCGTCGCCGCCCAGCTCAACGACCGACCACGCAAAACGCTCGGCTGGGAAGCCCCAGCCGAGCGCCTGCATGAACTCATCGCCGTCTGACACAACCGATCACGTGTGGCGACGATCTCCAGAATCCGCCTTGCCTCTGCCGGGGCCGGGTCGGGTTCCCGTGAGGTTACGGGGTGGGGCTCAGCCGCTTCCAGGGCTTGCCGCCGTTGGCTTCGGCGGTGCCGGGTGCGACGGGGGCGTACCACTGCGCGTACCAGTAATAGCCCTGGTACTTCACGAATGCGGCCGTCGATGCGGTCCGGTCGCCGGTGAGGAGGCGGGTGCCCGTGGCGGTGGCACCGTGGGCGACTTCGATGTCGTTGCCCGCACCGGCCGAGCGGAGCTTGAACAGCCCGTTGTGCCGGGGACTGCCCGGGGCTCCCTCACTGCCGCTGTCGGCGATCGGGACGAGCTTCCACTTCTGTTGGGCGCGCCCGTCACAGGTGTTCGATGCGATGTCCTCGCGTGAGCCGGTCGCGGTCATGCAGCGGTTGCCGCTGCTGACGCTGTAGAGCCCGTCTCCTGCGGACTGGAACTTCCAGTACTGGTTGGGGTTGGAGTCGTCGGCGCCGACCAGGTGGACGCGGGACTCGTCCGGGTTGTTGTCGATCATCATGGGTTTGCCCGCCGGGCTGTCGCCGTACTCGAACATCCAGCCCTTGTCGCCCTTGTCGTACATACGCCACAGCCGTCCGCCGTCGGGCCGGTACACCTGCCCCTGCTTCCAGTCGGCGGCCTGGCACGCGGCCCCCGTGGCAGGTGCCGGTGGAGCGACGACCGAGACGTCGCGGCGCTGGTCGCCGGTGGATCCGTACTCCTTGTCCCCGATCTTGAAGGTGATGTTGGACGGTCCGGTGAGGGGCAGGTAGTACTTCAGGTCGATGTCACGGGACTTGCCCGGGGCCAGGTCCTCGCAGTAGCCGAGGGTGAGGGTGAGCCGGTGGAAGTCACCCTTCAGGCCGCCCGCGTTCGGGCCGGTGTGGCCGGGGACGAGTTCCTTGATCTCCTTGTAGTCGTTGTCTTTGACGACGGGCGGGGCCGAGGTCGGGATGTCCAGTGAGATCTCGGTTCCCCGGGCGAGGGTGACAGGGGTGTTGTTGGTGATCCGCAGCTTCGGCTGCACCGGGTAGAAGTCGTTCTCCCCGGTGGGGAATTCGACCAGCTCGGCCTTCACGTCAATGACCTGCTGCGGCTGCGGCCGGCCACCTGCTTGGGTGCTGCCGGTCGCCCCCGCGTTCTTGAGGGCGTTGTCCAGGCGGGTGGTCAGGTCGTAGCCCATGCCCCATTCGCCGCCCGGGCGCTGGGTGTAGTCACCGGCGAGTTCCCAGATCATCGCGCCGCCGATGCCCTTGTCCGCGATGTACTTCGCCTTCGTGTCGATCGACTTCTCGTTCTCCGTGGAGAGGAACACCTTCTTGGCGCTGTTCCACAGCCACGGCGCTTGCAGCGAGTCCGCGTACTTCTCCGCGTAACTGCCGGTCAGTTTCCCGGTCTGTGATGTCGGGTCGACGCCGTAGGACTTGAGGTATCCGGGGGTGATTCCCGCCTGGAGGTTCTTGGTGTGCCACAGCGGGTTCGACCCGGCCGCGACCTCCTTGCCGTCCTCCTTGTCATGCCAGATGTTGTCGATGCCGACCGCACCCAAGCCGCAGAACTGTGCGTTGGCCGGACCGCGTCCTCCGGTGCCCTGGGGGCACTGGGACTGATCCGGCATGGCCGCGGTGCCCCACAGTCCGTCGGTGCCGCCCTGGACGTCGCGCCAGCCCCGTGAGTAGTACGGAATCCCGAGGTTGATTCGGCCGGGCGGGAGCGCGCCCCGGTAGTAGTGGTAGGCCCAGTCGGTGTTGAAGTAGCCGTGCTTCTGGAAGTCCTTCGTGTTCGCTGCCTGGTCGTTGTAGATCCCGGCGTCGGCCAGCTCGTTGTCCCGCCCGTCGTCGTACAGCGGGGCCTGCGGGCCGACGTACTTGTTCCATGAGCCGTGCAGGTCATAGCTCATGACGTTGACGAAGTCCTGGTACTGCAGCGCCTGGCCTGCGTCCTGGCCGCGCACCAGATACCCGGAGGAGGATCCGGCGGAGGTCAGCTGGTAGTAGCGGCCCTTGTCCGTGCCCGCCTTGTCGAGCTTCTCGCGCAGGGTCTTCATCAGCGCGTTGTAGCCCTTTTGCAGGCCCTTGCGGCGCGGGTTGGAAACCTCCCAGTCCTTGGGGTTGCCGGTGTGGGGCAGGGCGGTGGGGTACTCGAAGTCGATGTCGACGCCGTTGAACCCGTACCGGTCCAGGAAGTCCGTCACCGAATCGGCGAAGGTGTCGATCCCCGCCTGGTTCACCGAGCCGTCGGCGTGGGTGGACATCGTGTAGAGGTTCCGGGTGTCTGCCCAGCCGCCGACCGAGATCAGCGTCTTCACCGCAGGGTGCTTCTTCTTGTACGTGTTCAGCAGGTTGAAGTGCCCCTTGTACGGCAGCGAGCCGTCCATCGCGTTCTTCTCACCCGGCCAGGTCATCCCGGTCGCGGGATTCTTCGGATCGCCCGGGTCCCCGATATCGATCCGGTCGTTCTCCACCTTGGCGAACGCGTAGTTGATGTGCGTCACCTTCGACCAGGGGATGTTCGACACCAGATACTTCGGATCGCCGTTGGTGCCCGCACGCCAGCCGGTGAAGTACCCGATCACGCGCCGGGTCCGGTTGTTGCCGACCCATTCGCGGCCCGAACCGTCGTAGACGTCGCAGTAGCGCGCCGCCACGCCCGTGGTGGGTGTCATGCCCTCGGGACGGCAGTCGCCGGACGCAGCGGGCTTGGTACCCCGGTCGTCCACCGCGTCGTCGAACGGATCACCGGCGTCGCCGTCCTTCCCGCCGTCGTCGGGCGCCGCGTCGGGCAGCTTCCACCGCTGGGCGTCCGAGCCGTTGCAGTCGTAGATCTGCACTTGCCGGCCGTTCTCCGCGACGCCGGACGGGACATCCAGGCACCTGTCCGATCCCGGGTTGCGCAGTTCCTCGTTGCCACCGGGGCGCCACTTCTGGGCGTTTGAGCCGTTGCACTCCCACAACTGCGTCAGCGTCCCGTTCGCCGTACCGGACGACGCGACGTCCAGGCACTTGCCCAGCGCCCGCACCGTCCCGTCCCCGGGCAGCGTCCACCGCTGGGCGTCCGAGCCGTTGCAGTCGTAGATCTGCACCGGTGTGCCGTTCTCCGACGACCCGGACCGTACGTCCAGGCACTTGCCGCCGATCCCCGTGATCTCGCCACTGCGCTCCTTCGGCTTCTCCGGAGCGACACCGAGGGCCTTCCAGCGCTGCCCCGGGTCGTCGGACGCGCAACCCTTGACGGTCAGCGTCGTGTCCGCGCCCGCTGCCGTCAGACACAGACCGCCGTTGCGCAGGCGCGTCCAGCCGTCGCCCGCGTCCTCGGCCTGCCACAGCTGGGCCTTGTCCCCGTCGTTGTCCTTGGCGAGGCGCGCCTCGTGCTTCTCGGTGTCATGCGCCAGTACGGGTGCACCGTCCAGGGCGCTGACGATCTGCCACCCCTCCGGCGTGGACCGCGCCCGCCACTTCTGCGCGGGACCGTCCTGGGGCGCGAGCGCCTTCACACGGGTGCCCGGCTCCGGGCTGGCGTTGTCGACGTCGGCGACGAGGTCGTCCTTGGCGGAGCGGAGGGGGCCGGTGCGGTCGGTGGGCTGGGGGCGGGGGGTGATCTTCACATCCGCGTTCTCGATGTTCCACAAGTGGAGCATGTTGCCACCGCTCCCGCACGGCCTCAGCACGCCCCATTTGGCGTCGATGAAGCCCTCAACGGCCAGGCACCACTTGCCATCATCTGTGGTGATGTAATGCCCACCGATCTGCGTGAACCACCTGATCTTCCAGACGCGGGGTGTGTCGTTGACTGACGCCCATTGCCACGACTTGCCGCCGTCCCCCTGCAGGTACTGTCCCGTCCGGTTCCTGATCGTGGTCTCCAGCGTCTTGCCAACCTGTACGTCACCGGTGACGTACCACCGCCCTGTGTCGCTGTCGTCGCCCGCCTCCAGGGACACCCACTTGGAATCAGGCTTGTCGCGTTTCAGTACGCCCGCGGGCATGACGGGGGTATCCCCGAAACCCTGGAACCGGGAGATGCGGACAGAGCGCTCAAGGCCCACGCCGTCACTGTCCCTGCCCGGAGTGCCCGTGCACGTCGACGTACGCGCGTGCCCAGGCACGCGTGCCCGGGCGTGGGCCGTCAGACACGCGCCGAGCGCCTTCTGCCCGTACGCGTTGGGGTGGATGGCCTCCTGCTTGTCCCCCTGGGACCCCCACAGCCAACCCTTGGTGGTGTCGTACTGGTACGGAATCCACCGGACCCATTCGGCATCCGCCTCCGGCAGCGGGTTGGCACGCGAGTTGGCGCTCGTGGCCTGCTTGGTGCCCTGGCGGCACAACTCGTGCCCGTTGAACGCGTTCTCCACGTTCAGCAGGGACGCCCCGGCGTCGTCCGACGCGCCGCGCAGCATGGAAGTGATGCCCGGCATCAGTTCGTTGCGGGCCCAGTCCACGTCGGTGTTGCGGAAGGGGCACCCGATCGAGTAGCGGGTGGGGAGGGCGTTCCGCATCTGCGCGCTGCTGGGCAGCGGATTCGGATACGTGCTCAGCACCAGGTCGTACGCGTCGCGCGCGTACCCGGCGTCCGCCATCACGGAGCGGATCTTCTCCAGGGCCTTGACGACGTCGCCCCGCGTTCTGTCCAGCTTCCCCTTCAGCTCCGCATTCGCGGAGCTTGTGTTGCAGGTGCCACCGGTCGGCCATCCCCAGAAGCGCCAGACGCAATCGGTGATGATGCCGGAGAAGCCCAGGTCGTTGCCACCGATGGACACCACGACCATCTTGACGTCGTAATCCTTGGCCAGCCGCGCGAGCTGCTCGGCCTGCGGGGCCTCACCCTGGTACTTCTGCGAGATGATGTGCTCCGTCTTGGCCCCCGAGCAGGCGATGTTGAACCGGCGCTCTCTTGGGATGCCGTCGATCGCGGCGCTCTCGATGGGCGCGACGTCCGACCGGTCGCAGCGGTTGCCGCCCTCGTACGACGTATCGCCGTAGACGCAGTCCTTGCCGCTCTCGCAGTCGGCCTTGCGGTCGGTGCCCCAGACATCGCCGCTGGGGGTGGTGTTGGCGTTGCCCGCCCACCGGCCGCCCTCACCGGAGATGTAGCTGTCGCCCATGGAGACGGCGGCCGTCTTCTTCTTGCAGGCAGGGGCGCGTGCGGTGGAGCGGGCCACGGTATTTCCGTCGGCACAGGCTGGCAGGGTCTCGAACGACACCGCGTGGTGGTCGGAGAAGACGTTCTGCAGGCGTATGCCGTTGTAGTCGCCCGGGGGCGCGGCGCTGGTGATCGCGTAGTCCAGGTTCTTTGCTTTGGGAGGGTCGGGGACGGGAGGGCCGGGGGCGTCAGGGTCGGGGAGAGGGGCCTCGGACGTGTTCCCGTCGGAGTCCAGGACGTGTGCCCCGCCGAGGTCGGCGGGCGTCCAATCCTCCTTCGGCTTGTTGAAGTCACCGAGCACCGCCCAGCTGTTGGTGCCCGCGTTCTCCCTGGCTGCGGCGATGCGGTTGACGGTGTCGCCCGGGTCGCCGTTGGTGTGGCCGTTGTTCGCCCCGTGCACGGTGTAGAACCACGTGCCGTCGCCCAGCTTGATGCCGAGCATGGGCTTGGGGTTGCCTGACACCAAGACCCCGTTGTCGTCCATGGCACGGCCGATGACGCGCACGTTGTCGTGGAGGGTGGCGTCGTCGAACGGCACGCCACTGCGGACGACGAAACCGAGGTTCCTGGTGGCGTTGCCGTTGTCGATGGCGAGGAAGAAGAGGTCGTAGCCCTTTGCCACGGCGAACGGTGAGATGCACTTGAACACCGTCCATGCCACCGGGGCCTCGGTGTCGTCAATCCGCTCGCTCACGATCTTCTTCTCGACAAAGTTCGAGCCGCACGGCGCCCTGCTGCCCATCTCCTGAAGGGCCACGATGTCCGGATTCTCGGCGAGCAGGATGTGGGTTTCCAGGTTTCCCCCGTTGAAGCGCCAGTGCTCGTCCCAGCGGTCTCCGTTCTGCATGTTGAACGTGACTGCCTTATAGGTATGCATAGCGGCGACGGCGGGTGGCCCCTGGGAGAGCACGAGGACCTGCAGCAGCGTCGTGAGCAGGGCCAGCGCCACGGCTCCCGCCAGGCCCAGCCGGGCTGGGGCCCGGCGTGGGCGATATAGATGTCTCATGGCAGCGGAATGTAATCGGGCCTGATCAACGCCCGATCAACGGCTGCTGACACAGCGCGGTGAAGAGGGTGCCGAGCGGGGCGAGGGTCTCGTCGTCCACCCGGGTGCAGCTCTTCGCGCAGCACCTGCGGCGGGGCGGTGGAGGTCGCCTCTTCCAGTCGGCACATCACGTCCTTGCGTGGCCTGAAGCGGCCACCGGCCGAGTAGCACGGTCCTGCCCGCGCCCTTGGGCGACGCCACCGCCCGCCGCAGCGGCCGTCAGGAGACCCTGATCGACCTCCAGGCGCCAGTATTCGGGATGGCGGGCAAGACTCCGGGCGGCCGCCGGGCAGGGGGGGCCCGGAGCCTTGCCGACGTCGCCTCAGCCCACGAAGTCCTGCGCCCACCAGTGGGTGCCGTTCGAGTCGACCGTGACGCCGACGCCGGTGAACTTGATGTTGTCGTCGAGGATGTTCCTCTCGTGCAGCGGTTCCTTGATCCATGCGTCGACCACCGAGGGGGCGTCCTTCCAGAAGCCCCGTGCACCGGCCGCGTTCTCGCTGACCATGTTGATCGGGCGGGAGAACCCGTACTTCTTGAGCGAGTCGCGTATGTTGGCGAAGGCCCAGTGGCCCTGCTGTCCGCGACGGGCCTGCTCGTCGGCTTCGTCCTGCGCGGTACGTGCGACGGCGGCG
The DNA here is from genome assembly GCF_053610825.1 of Streptomyces sp. NPDC054863. Taxonomy (NCBI): domain Bacteria; kingdom Bacillati; phylum Actinomycetota; class Actinomycetes; order Kitasatosporales; family Streptomycetaceae; genus Streptomyces; species Streptomyces sp. NPDC054863. Next base: position 55,526 of record NZ_JBSGZD010000019.1, read on the forward strand.
TCGTACTGGAGCGGCGCCTTTCCGTGCTGCACGCGGTAGTTGTTCACCAGGTCGAACACCTGCTGTTGCAGTCCGGCAGGCGGCTTCTGCCCCTGGTCGGAACCCCACTTCCAGACCTGGGACGCGGTGAAGTTGCAGGAGAAGAGCTGCACCGGGGTGCCGTCGCCCGGGTTCCCGCCGGTGACGTCCAGGCACTTGTTCGACTGCGGGTTGATGAGGACGTCACCCTGGTAGCGGACCCACTTCTGGGCACCCGAGCCGTTGCAGTCCCACAGCTGTACGGGGGTACGGTCGGTTGTGCCGCTGGACGCGACGTCCAGACACTTGCCGAACGCGGTCATCGTGGCACCGACCTCACCGGGCTGTTCGGTGTAGGTCCATCTCTGTGACTCGGTGCCGTTGCAGGTGTAGATCTGCACGGGGGTGCCGTTGCCGGTGCCGCCCGCGCGGACGTCGAGGCACTTGCCCCCGAGCCCGACGACCTGTCCCTGCAGCTGAGCCGCCTGCGCCGGTGCCGGCACAACGGCGATGCCTATCGCGGCAACGGCCAGCGTGCCCCACGCGTGCGGCTTCCTCAGCGATTTCTTCATGATGAACCGTCCTCTTCCTCGTCACGGGACCCCGGCGTCGTCATCCGGGTAGGTGCCTCAGGAAGGCTAGGAACAGCTGATCGACAGTTGATCAACTCCCGATAAACGAGACTCGTGTTGCTCGTGCTCCCTGGGCGAAGGGGAGGGGATCATCCGCCGGACATGTGTTGCGACGATCTCTGCTCCGGCTGCGCCAGCGCCGCATGCTCAGCCGCATGGCACGCGTCGTCGAGGAATCCACACCCCGCATGCCGCGTCAGGACACAAGTCACGCAGATGGTTCTGGCCGGAAGCCGCACCAGTAAGGGATTCTCCGAGGACAACCGCCGCCCGCGCTCATCCCCCACCGGCTTGCCTGTCCGCGACGGTCTCGGTGGCGGCGGCAGGACTCACCTCGGACACTGGAAGCAGCCGGGTTCGGCCAGCAGCCAGGCGCTTCTCCTCCCGGCGCCCCTTGACCGGGTTCCTCTGCCCGGCGGAGCGAACGCTCCCCCCCCGTACGCGGGCGTACGGAAGCCCTCCCCGGGGCGCCTTCGTTCTGTGTGGCCCCGAGGGGCCACACGCTGTGAAAGGCCCGTCCGAGCATGCTCACGCCCAACTCCCATGTCTTGCGCACCCTGCTGGCCCGCCACGCCTCCGCCCGGATGGCGTTCGAGGAACTTCCCAGCCAAGCCACCCGCCTGGCGCTGGCAGACGTCACCTACACGCTGTGCGTCACGACCTCGACCACCGACATCGAGCAGGCACTGGCCGCAGCCGACTTCCTGCTGGACCACGGGGGCCCACCGCATGATCAGTAAGGTCCCGAAGCGCTCACCGGCCGATCGCAGGTCGCGGATGGGCATGGCTTTGTCACGGGGAGCCCCGGGGGCGGCGGTGGGGGTTTCCCTGGTCGGGGTCGTCATCAATCGTCTGCCACGTCTCGCCGCGCTGGCTTCCTCCGCTCTCCGCCTCCGGCACGGCGCCCGGGGCGGGCGCCTCCGACTGCTTCCTTCGTCCCGCGCGTCGGCTGCGGAATGCGAAGGCTCCCAGGAGGAAGAGGACCACCACCGCACCGACCACGATGAGGAGCAACGGGGCGCCGCCTTCAGCGGCCAGGACTACAGAAGTGTTCATGTTTCTCTGCCTACCCCGCCGTCCTGGGCCTTGTACTGCAGATGCGTGGAAGCCCCGGGGCAGGGATCATAGATATCCCGTAGGAAAGATCCACGCCAACAGCTGGAAGGTCGGTACTACCATGATCGTCCTCGGCGTCATCCTCCTCCTCATCGGCCTGCTGGCCCACGTATCACTCCTGACCACCATCGGCGGGATCCTCGTCGTGGTCGGAGCCATCCTCTGGATCCTCGGCGCAACCGGGCGTGCCGTCGGCGGCCGCAAGCACTACTTCTGAACCCCGTCACAGACGCCCCGCGTGCGGCATCCGGTCCGTCACGGACAGATGCCCTACGTTCCGTCCGGTGACGGGGGAGAGACATCAACGGGGATCTGCAGGGCGCCGCAGGCGTTCTGGGAATCCCCCATCAATCAGGTCGCCTCAACGACCGCCCCCGTAGGCGGCGACGAGTCAACCAGAGGCTGAGGTTGATCCAGAGGAGTGGACACCTTTCACATTCCCGGGCGCTGCTTGCGATTTCCCCGTCACTGTCCTGGAGCCCTTCGGTGTCGACCGACCCGCTGCCGTCCACCGCCCAGCCGACTACGGACAGGAGCGCGGCATCCCCTCACGGGAGAAGGGGTTGCTTGCTCCGAACTCGCGAGCCCGGCCTGGGCGAGCCCAGACGACGTGCCGGGGCCCGTCCTGGGCAGGCGGGACGGGCGGGGTGGTGTGGGAAGCGGAACTCGTCCAAGCTGCCACGACGGCGGCGAGGAACTCGGCACCGGGGGGCGCCGATGACAGGGACGCTCTGGACCATGTCGGTGAGTTCGTGCTTGCGAAACCGGCCCTCGATGAGCATGTCCACCTCGCGGATCTGCTTGTTGAGGGCCATCAACTCCTCGGCCAGGCTGTGAACCAGCCTGCTCGGGCTCGTCGTTGGCAACCCGCCGCGACAGCAGCGTCTTACCGTCCGCGTCCAGGACGAGGCCGTGGCGGCGGCCCTTGCCACTGTCGATCCCCGCCCATATCCGGCTCATCGCGCTCCTGACGTGCATCGACGCTTCCAGCCGCACGCCCGGTTTCCGTCCGCAGTCGCGAGCGGCGAGGGCGCCAGCTTGGAGGGCGCCCCGCGCGGGGCGGGCTCGGAGTGCCGCACGCCGACGAGCTGGCCTTGCTGGGCGCGTTGACGCGATGTCGGCCATCCACCGGAGAGACCACGCCAACTCGTGTTTCCCCTGCGGGTGTTGGGTCTACTGTGTCGCACGCTTGCGCGCCTGCTGACCACGGGGGGAACTATGGCCTACCAGGATTTCGACACATCCAGTCTGCCGCCGGAGTACCGGTTCGAGTGTTTGTGCCAGGTGATAGCAAAAGGCGTCGCGCCCGCCCGGATCACCGGCGACTGCGCAGCGAACTTCGCCGGCCGGGCGGGAATCGCGGCCCTGGGACCGGTGCGGTTGACCACCATGGCCTTCCCCGCGCCGCGATCGGACCGTTGCGCCAAACTCGTACGCAGCCAGGATCCGGAGACCTTCGAGCTGACCCTGATACTCGACGGGGCCCCGAAGGTGGCCCAGGGCGAGCGAACCGCCCACCTCGACCGCGAAAGCCTCACCAGGGAGGCCTCGTCCCGGCCCGACCGCGGTGAGGCCCCCGGCGGCCAGGGCATCGGCGATGCGCGTGCGCTCATCCTGCACCTGCCCCAGGAACTGATCCCGCTACCGCGTGACAAGGTCCGCGAGCTCTTCGCCCGCGGGCGGCTGCCGCTGGACAGTTCCGGCATGAGCAGGGTCCTGGCGAGCTACCTGCAATCCCTGGCGGAGGAGGCGTCGGCCCTGGACGAGGCCGCGGGCGCCCGGCTCGGCGCCACCGGTCTCGACCTGGCCAGTGGATTCTTCGCCGAGCAGATAGGCATCCAGGAGCGGCTGCCGCCGGAGACGCGACGGCAGGTCCTCCTGGCCGCCATCGACACGTTCATCGAGGACAACCTCGCTGAACCGCGCCTCACCCCGGAGACTGTCGCCGCTCGCCATCACATCTCGGTGAGGCACCTGCACCAGCTCTTCCGCCACCGGCCGGAGACCGTCGCGGCCCGGATACGGCGCCGGCGGCTGGAGCGGTGCCACCAAGACCTCGCGTCGCCGCACCTGAGCGCCGTGCCGGTGTACGCCATCGCCGCGCGCTGGGGCCTGGCGAGCGCCGACAGGTTCAGCCGGTCCTTCCGGGCCATGTACGGAATGGCTCCCGGACAGCACAGGAGTCTCGCGCTGAGCACCCACGGTCCGGGCACAGAGTTCGGTTCCCGTCCCCGCGAACCGCTCGGGACACCTCAGCCCTCGTCATGACCTGTGTCAGGCCCTGGTGCGCGCGGCGGCGGGCGCCGTGCCGCACCGCGTGCACATGAGGACAAGAAACACAGCGCTGTACGCCAACGACAGGACCCCCACCGATGCCCGAACGTGGTGCGTGGCACGACGCAGTACATCAGAGGGGGATGGAATGACTCCGCATCATGGCGTTTTCCGACAAGACGCACGATGGCCGCGCTGAACAGGATGGCACCGCAGCGATCATTCGGAGGAGCAGGAGGTAGCCGCAGCGCTGCTGCCCCGGAACAGCTCCTGATGAGCGGACCAGGTCAGAAATCGGAAACGGGTCCTGCCTCGACTTGCCTTTGACGCTCTCATCGATCATTGCGTCGTGAGTAATTCCATCCAAAGAATTTGGGCGAGGAGGTGAATAATACCTCGCGCTCAATCTCCTTCTGTTTCAGGCTTGGATTTCATAGTCCGAGTGTCCGCATAAGCGCATCTCACTCAGATCGAGGAGTTATGAGAAACCGCACGAAACGATCTCTCGTCGTTTTTGCCGCCGCGTCCACTGCCCTCCTGGGGTTTTCGGGGCAGGCTTTCGCTGGGTCCGTCACCTGGCAGAACGTTGCGACTGGGTACTGTGTCGGAACGCAGTCCGGGCCGCTTCAGTCCCCGAAGCTCGCGCTTGGGCCGTGCAACGTCATCCAGAACAAGTACTGGATGGACGAGCAGCAGTCCACCGGCGGGTGGAAGCAGCGCGCGGCCGGACAATGCCTTGACGGGAACTACGGTGCCGCCTATCTGCACAAATGCAACGACGGTTACTACCAGCACTGGTATGAGGATTCCACGCCTACTGGCTGGCGACTCAAGAGCGTAGCCACGGGTTACGTTCTGGACGCTGACAAGAACGTCTACACGAACCCCGACTGGGGCAACAAC